>JANNNM010000785.1:0-13574 GCA_031398535.1 Betaproteobacteria bacterium
GTCGAGGCCGCCGCGGATGATCGCGTGCGTGCGTTCATTCGTATGCGTGACCCAGCACGGCAGTTGCCGCGGATGCATCGCGCGGTTGCCGAGGAACGAGAACACCGGCTCCGGCACATCGCCCGGCTGCACTTCCAGCACCGAGAAATCGATCGTGCGGCCGTCGAGCCGCGGCGGCGTGCCGGTCTTCAGCCGGCCCACCGGCAGGTTCAGTTCGCGCAGCCGCGCGCCCAGGCGCTTGGCCGGCGGATCCCCGGCGCGGCCCGCCTCGTGATTCTTGAGTCCGATATGGATCAGGCCCGACAGGAAGGTGCCGGTGGTCAGCACCACCGCGTCCGCGTGGAAATGCAGGCCGATCTGCGTCACCACGCCCGTGACGCGGTCGCCGTCCAGGATCAGGTCGTCCACCGCCTGCTGGAACAATGTCAGGTTCGGCTGGTTTTCCAGGCGGCGGCGGATCGCGGCGCGGTAGAGCACGCGGTCGGCCTGCGCGCGGGTGGCCCGCACGGCGGGTCCCTTGCTGGCATTGAGTGTGCGGAACTGGATGCCGGCCTCGTCGGTGGCCAAGGCCATCGCGCCGCCGAGTGCATCGATTTCCCGGACCAGGTGGCCCTTGCCGATCCCGCCGATCGACGGATTGCACGACATCTGGCCCAGCGTCTCGATATTGTGCGTCAGCAGCAACGTCCGGCGGCCCATGCGCGCGCTGGCGAGGGCGGCCTCCGTGCCGGCGTGGCCGCCGCCGACGACAATGACCTGGAAGTGTTCGGGGAAGTCCATGATTAATCGATGTTTTTTCTACCCGCAACGCAATGGCGGCGGGGTCGAGATTGTACCCCAGCGGAGGCCTTCATGATAGCGGCGACCTGACGTTCCGGTCGGTTCGCCCGTGACGTTGCGACGGTCGTCGGCGGCCGCAGGTCGTTTCACGTGAAACGTTTCCGGGGTTTCACGTGAAACATGCCGTGTTGTGCGGCTGCCTGCGGGTCTGCGGGCACACACGGGGGTCGCCGCCGCGCCACGATCTCCGCCGAGTCCAGGACCCTCAGTTCGCCGGTGCCGGTCCGGTCGAAGCGCGAATCACCAGTTTGAAGGGAATCTCGGTTGCGATCGCCGGTTCGCCGGCCAATGCAGCCAGGACAAACTCGGCGGCGGCCTCGCCCATCCTGGCCGTCGGCACGCGGATGGTCGTGAGCGCCGGGGTCGCGTGACGGGCCAGTGCAAGGTCATCGAAACCGGTAATGGAAACCTGCCCCGGCACGGTCACGCCAAGCGAATAGCATTCCCGCAAGGCCCCCAACGCCAGGATATCGTTGCCGCAGACCAGCGCCGTCGGGCGCGCCGGACCGGTCAACAGGGCGCGCGCAGCGGTCCGCGCGGCATCAAACGCATAGGGCGACTCCACCAGCCACGGAACCTCACCCGGATCACCGGACGGCCACCCAACCACCTTCGCGGCGTCCGGCGGGGACAGCAGCCCGGCCTCAACCAGCACCGCGCGGACCCCTGTCACCCTTTCTGCCGCCCGGTCGTTGTCGCGCCGCGGACCGGCGATCATGCCGAACCGGCGATGTCCCAGTTCCAACAGATAGCGTGCGACCAGCGCACCGGCGCGCCGGTTGTCGAACCCGACGCATTGCGGTTCTTCTTCCGGCGCGAAGGCACCCTGGCACACATAGGGGATGCGGTGCTCGCGCAGCAGTTCGCGCAGCCCGGGACGGTGGCGGGTGCCGACCAGCACCAGCGCCTCCACTCCCCGCGCCACCATCGTACGAGCCTGCGCCAGCTCGCGGTCGAGGTCGTAGTCGCACGCGGCCAGCAGCAGGCCGTATCCGGAGGCCTCGGCCCGGGCCTGGATGGCGGCCACCCCCTGCGCGAAGATGGCGTTGTCGATCGTCGGCACGATGGCGCCCAGCACCCGGCTGCGGTGGGAGGCCAGCGCCCGGGCAGCATCATTGGGAATGTAGCGAAGCGCTTCGACTGCCGCCTGCACGCGCCGGCGCAGCGGCTCCCGTACCGTGTCCGGCCGATTGAACGCGCGTGAGACAGTGGCCGTCGACACGCCGGCCGCCCGGGCCACGTCATGCAACGTTGGGGATCGCGGTGGCGACGCTGGGGTCTGGACGTCAACGGTCATGCCTGCCGCCCCCGGCGCTGGTCGAAGGATCGATCACCGGATGATTCCTGGTCAATCAAGGCCGAATTGACGGGTACCGATGGTTTCACGTGAAACACCGCAGGATCCGTGACCCTCGCCGCGCCGCTCGAGCAAGCCGCGCAATGGGTTGACGCTACGGTCATCATCCCGCTACTATAGCTGATTGTAAGCGTTTACAATCAACCGCCAGCGAGTGACGGCCATCGCACCGCCCGATCACCAGGCGCGGGCCGGCGCCATCCGGCATCGGGGATCACCGTGCGCTACGCGCGTTTCACCGGGCAACAACAAATCAGCATCGCGCAACGCGCGCGGCCCGAGCCGGCACCGGGTGAAGTACTGGTCCGCGTGACCGCGTGCTGCCTGTGCGGCAGCGAACTGCGGGTCTGGCGCAACGGCTGGCCGGTGACACCTGGCCATGAAATCGGCGGTGTCGTGGCGCAGCCGGGGCACGCGCTGCACGGCCAGCGCATCGTCGCCTACATCCCCGTGTGGTGCGGAAGCTGTGCCATGTGCGCTGGCGGCGATACCCATCTGTGCGACAACGCGACGCAACTCGTCGGCTGGCAGCGCGATGGCGGCTATGCCGAGTATGTGGCGATTCCCGAACAATGCGCACTGGCAGTACCCGACGACATTCCCGACACGCTGGCGCCATTGTTGCTGGACACGATCGGCACGCCCGCGCATGGCATCCGCGTCGCGCAGAAGATCGTGCAACAAGGTCCGATGGCGATCATCGGCGCTGGCCCCATCGGCCTCGGCGCCGTCCTCGCCGCTGCGCCGCTCGGGTTTCCCGATCGCTACATCACCGACCCGAAGGCCCATCGACTGCATGCCGCGCTCGCGCTGGGGGCGCAGGACCTCGATGTACCGGACGCGCCACGACGTTTTCCGCTGGTGCTGGAAACCGCCGGCGTCAACAGTGCGCGCCAGCGCGCACTGGAGCTGACCGCGCCCGGTGGCGTATGCGTGTTCCTGGGTGAGTCCGACCGCTGGGAGATCGAAGAAGTGAAGGCCATCCGCCGCAAGGACTTCTTCATTGCGCGCTCGTTCTATTTTCCGCTGCGCGAGTACGCTGCCAACATCGAGCTGCTGCGCGCCGACCGCGCGCGCTACGCGCAACTCGTCGACGCCACCGTGCCGCTCGAAGGATTGCACGATCTCTTCGCATCGTTCGCCGCAGGCGATCGATTGAAACCGCAATGCGTGCCGCAACGCACGGCGGACAGCGCCCCGTGATGCGCCGCGTGCTGTGCCTCGGGATGTCCGCGCTCGACGCGATCTATCAGTTGCCCGTCATCCCGACGGTGCCCACGAAAGTGCTCGCCACCGGCTTCACCGAATGTGGCGGCGGCATGGCGGCCAATGCCAGCGTGGCGGTCGCGCGTCTCGCGGGGGCCGCCGCATACTGGGGGCGCGTCGGCGACGATGCGCTCGGCACGCGCATCTGCGCCGAACTGGCGGACGAAGGCGTCGATGTGTCGCGTGTACGCCGCGTGCCGGATTGCGTGTCGCCCTCGGCGGCCATCCTGGTGGCGGATGACGGCGAGCGCCTGGTATGCGCGTACAACGATCCGAAGCTCGATCACGACGCATCATGGTTGCCGCTGCACGAGGTCGCTACCTTCGACGCCGTGCTGGCCGACGTACGCTGGCCGGATGGCGCCACGCGCGTGCTCGACGCGGCCCGGGCCGCGGGCATTCCGGCCGTGCTTGACGGCGACATCGGTCCGCGCGACGTGCTGCTTGATCTCGCCATGCGCGCGACGCATGCAATATTCTCGGAGACCGGCCTGCGCCAGGCCAGCGGCGAACACGACGCGGACACGGGACTGCGCACGATGGCGGCGCACACGCGTGCCATCGTGGGCGTCACACTGGGCGCGCAAGGCACGCGCTGGATCGAAGACGCGCGCATGCATGCCGCCGCGGCGCCGCGCGTGCAAGCCGTCGATACGCTCGGCGCGGGCGATGTGTTTCATGGCGCGTTCACGCTGGCACTGGCCGAAGGCGCCGGCACCGCGCAGGCGATGCGCTTCGCCAACATCGCCGCGGCGCTCAAATGCACCCGCTTCGGCGGACGCCGCGGCACGCCGTCGCGCGCGGAAGTCGACGCGCAGTTCCGCGCGGGCGCCGGCCAATGAGCGCCACCTTCGGCAAGACCTGGGGGCTGCGGCGCATGGCGGACGCGGCAGGACGCTTCAAGATGGTGGCAATCGACCAGCGGCCGCCCATCGTCAACCTGATCGCCGCGCGCCGCGGCATTCCCGCCGCCGCAGTCACCTTCGCCGACATCGCGGCGGTGAAGCGACTGCTGGCGCGCGTGCTGGCGCCGCATGCCAGCGCGCTGCTTGTCGATCCCAACTTCGGCTATCCCGCGGCCGCCGACCTGCTGCTGCCGTCGCGCGGGCTGATCGTCACGCTGGAAGATCATCGCTTTGTCGAGACCCCGCGCGGCCGTCGCTCTGCTGCGATCGCGGACTGGACGGTGGCGAAGATCCGCCGGCTTGGCGCCGACGGCGTGAAAGTCCTGGCGTGGTACCGGCCCGACGCCGATGACGCCACGCGCGCGCATCAGCAATCACTGGTCGAAGCCATCGGGCGCGCGTGCACCGACGAAGACATTCCCTTCGTGTTCGAGCTGCTGGTCTATCCGTTTCCCGGCGAAGCCTCGCACACCACCGGCTATATCGAGGACCCGGCCAAGCATCCACAACGCGTCGTCGACAGCGTGCGCGCGTTTGCCGACCCGCGCTTCGGCGTGGACCTCTTCAAGCTGGAAAGTCCGCTGCTCGCGTCGGCGCTGCCGCCATGCGGGGACAGTGCGGCGAGTCGCGCTGCGCAGGCCTGGTTCGACCAGCTCGGCGCGGCGATCACGACCCCGTGGGTGATGCTGTCTGCCGGCGCCACGATGGCGGACTTCGCCAATGTGCTGCAGTACGCGTATCGCGCCGGCGCGCATGGCTTCCTGGCCGGCCGCGCGATCTGGTGGGAGGCGCTGGCCGCATTTCCGGATCTCGACGCCTGCGAGTCCGCGCTGATGCAAGTCGGCGTGCCGTACTTCGCGCAGCTGAACGCGTTGACCGACGCCCAGGCCACGCGTTGGGTGCCGGATCATCGCGGCCTGGATGCATTCACCGCGGAAGGCCCCTTCGCGCGGTCGCGGCAATAGCGTACCGATGCGCTTGTAGGCGAGAAACGCAACGGCCGCAAGCGCAACCACGTATTACGCGCTGGCCTTCAGGCGCGCCGCCAACTGCGCGCGCTGCGCATCGAGCGCGGCGGGGCGCTTGGCACCCAGTTTCGCGAACAGTTCATCGTGCGCTGCAAGCTCGCGCGTCCACTGGGCGTGATCGAGTTGCATCACCGACGCGTAGCGCGCCGCATCGAACGGCGCAGCGGACCAGTTGAGCTCGGCATACGCGGGCGCCACGCCGACCGGCGTGTCGACGCCACCGGCGCGGCCGCCGCAACGCTCGACGACCCATTGCAGCACGCGCATGTTCTGCCCGAAGCCAGGCCAGGTGAACTTGCCGTCCGCACCCTTGCGGAACCAGTTGACGGAAAAGATGCGCGGGGGATGCGCGACGGCCTTGCCCATCTTCAACCAGTGGCTGAAGTAGTCGCCGACGTGATAACCGCAGAACGGCAGCATCGCGAACGGATCGCGGCGCACTTCGCCGACCGCACCGGTGGAGGCCGCCGTGGTTTCCGAGCCCATCGTCGCCGCCTTGTACACGCCTTCTTCCCATGACCGCGCCTCACTGACCAGCGGCACGGTGTCGGAGCGGCGCGCGCCGAAGATGAACGCGGCGATGGGCACGCCTGCAGGATCGTCCCATGCGGGATCGAGCGACGGGCACTGCGACGCAGACACGGTGAAGCGCGCATTGGGATGCGCGGCACGGCGCCCGCATTCCGGCGTCCAGTCCTGGCCTTGCCAGTCGATCAGATGTGCGGGTGGTGTCTTCGTCATGCCTTCCCACCACACGTCGCCGTCGTCGGTGAGTGCGACGTTGGTGAAGATGACGTTCGACTTCAGCGTCTCCATCGCATTGGGATTGGAGTCGTACGACGTGCCCGGCGCCACGCCGAAGTAGCCGGCCTCCGGGTTGATCGCGCGCAGGTGGCCATCGGGTCCAGGCTTGAGCCAGGCGATGTCGTCGCCGATGGTGGTGACGCGCCAGCCTTCGCAGCCCGGCGGCGGAATCAGCATCGCGAAATTGGTCTTGCCGCAGGCGCTGGGAAACGCCGCGGCCACATAGGACTTGTGCCCTTGCGGCGTCGTGACGCCGAGGATCAGCATGTGCTCGGCCAGCCAGCCCTCGTCGCGGCCCATCACCGAGGCGATGCGCAGCGCGAAGCACTTCTTGCCGAGCAGCGCATTGCCGCCGTAGCCGGAACCGAAACTCCAGATCTCGCGCGTCTCGGGGAAGTGCACGATGTACTTGTGATCCTTGTTGCACGGCCACGCCACATCGCGCGTGCCTACCGCCAGCGGCGCGCCTACCGAGTGCACGCAGGGCACGAACGCGCCGTCGGGACCGAGGACGTCGAACACCGCGCGCCCCTTGCGCGTCATCATCCGCATGTTGGTCACGACGTAGGGGCTGTCGGAGACCTCGATGCCGATGTGGGCGATGGGGCTGCCGAGCGGCCCCATCGAGAATGGCACCACGTACATCGTGCGGCCGCGCATGCAACCGGCGAAGAGACCGTTCAGCGTGCGCCGCATCTCCATCGGCGCAATCCAGTTGTTGGTGGGGCCGGCATCGTCGCGATGCTCGCTGCAGATGAACGTGCGGTCCTCGACCCGCGCGACGTCGGACGGGTCCGAGCATGCGAGGTAGCTGTTGGGACGCAGCGATTCGTTGAGCTTCGTCATCGTGCCAGCCGCGACCATCTCGCCGCACAGCCGGTCGTACTCGGACTGGCTGCCGTCGCACCACACGATGCGATCGGGCTGCGTCAGCGCCGCGACCTCGCGCACCCACCCCAACAGGCGCGGATGGCGTACGTAGTTGGGTGCGCTGACCGACGCGGCGAGCGTGACGATGGATTCTTGTTGGTTCATGTGGGTTCGGGACCGTGGCTTCGAGAGAGTTCGCGACATTGGAGCGATCGATCGCCCTCGCGTTATCGTCGCGGGTTATCCAATGATTTTACTCTCCGCGATGCGCCCGGCGCACTGGTCAAGCGGCCTTACCGGTTGGCGATGATGAAGATTCGCCGGAAGGGAAACAGGACGGTGCCATCCGGGCGCGCCGGATACGCTGCGGCCAATTGCGCGTTGTATGCGGAAATGAATTCCGCCTGGTGAGTTGGACTCAGTGCCGCGAGAATCGGGACCAGCCAGGTGCCGCGCGTCCACGCGGCCACCGGGTGATCGGTACCCGTGCTTGCGGGCAGGACCTGCAGATATTCGGTGGTCCAGATGTCGACGCGCGTAAAGCGCGGCGCCAGCCAGCCGTAGTAGTCGGCCGCAGGTGCCGTGGGTGCGCTGCGGACCAGCGCGCCCAGTTGCGCATGCCAGCGCGCGCTTTGCGCGAGATCGGCGATCAGCTGGTGCGACGGTGCGCGAAAGTTGTCGGGCATCTGCACCGCCAGCACGCCCGAGGGCGCTACCATCGCGGCGACGCGCGCGATCAGCGTCGCATGATCGGGCAGCCAGTGCAGCGCGGCGTTGCTGTAGACCAAATCCACAGGCGCGGGCGGTTGCCACGCATCGAGTTCCCCGCTGACGAATGCAATGTTGGGCAAGTCCGCCATCGTTTCGCGTGCCCGCCTCAGCATCGTCAACGAGTTGTCGACGCCGACGATCGACGCGCGCGGCCAGCGTTCGTGGATCAGGCGCGTGACGTTGCCGGCTCCACACCCCAGGTCCACCACGTCGCGGGGCGCGGCCAGCGGCACGCGTGCCAGCAGGTCGAGGGCCGGCCGCAGCCGGTGGACTTCAAACTGCAGGTACTGCTGCGGATCCCACGTCATCATCACCTCGCCCACAAACGCCGACGATACCAGCGCCGCGCGCGCACGAAAACAAGCGGCGTGGCCAGCAGCAGGACCACCAGCCGCGTGACATGGAAGGCCGTCACCAGTGGCACGCCGAGCTGCAGCACCTTGGCGGTGATGCACATCTCCGCGATGCCACCCGGCGCGGTTCCCAGCACCAGCGTGGGCACAGGCAGGCCGCTGGCCCACGCCAGCGCCGCGCCGAAAAGTGCCGACAGCACGATCGACAGCACCACCGTCACGACCACGCCGCCGACAAAGCGGTGCGCCCCGCGCAGGAAGTCGGGCTGGAAGCGCGAGCCCAGTGCACAGCCGAGCAGGCATTGCCCGACGTTGCTGACGAAGGGCGGCATCGACGACAGGTCCACTTCCATGCCGGTCAGCGGAATTGATACGGCCAGCGACCCCAATACGAATGCATTGGGCAACTTCAGCTTCTGGAAGGTCGCGCTGCCGGCCAGCGTCGCGAGCAGCAACAGCGCAAGGCCGGCGGGGACGAACGCCTTCGCGCCCTGCACATAGGGCACGGTGCCGTGGATGTCGAGCGCGGTGATCGCGCCGGGCACGATCGCCACGACGATCAGGATGCGCAGGCTCTGCGCCGCCGCCACGCGATCCACCCGCGCGCCGAAGCGCGCGCCGAGCGTCGCCATTTCCGCGGCGCCGCCGGGCACGCTGGCGAACACGCCGGTGGTCTTGTCGATCCCGGCGATGGCTGCCAGCGCAATGCCGGAGACATAGCCGAGCGCAATCGCCAGCAAGGCGCCGGCCGCCAGCAGGTACCAGAGGCCCGCGACCTCGCGCAGCACGCTCGGCGTGAAGTAAAGGCCAAGCGACGTACCGATGATCCACTGGCCGATGTAGCGCGCCGGGGGTGGCGCGCTGATATCCACGCCCGCGACGCGCAGGAACGCGACGGTGAACAGTGGCCCCAGCATCCACGGGATGGGCGTGCGCAACAGCATGCACACGTACCCGGCGCCAACACCGACGACCAGCGCCGCCGTCCAGCGCGCGACGCGCGACGGGGTGATCGCGCCGTCGTCCTCCGCCATGCGAATCAGTCCCCCAAGGATGTGGATCGGGCCGACATGGATGCCGGCGCTCGAGGGCCGGGACGTCCGATCCCACGTAACGATACAAGAAGCAGAGCGTCGTGGGGCGAGGGAATCGCTGGCGCGACTTGCGCGCGACGCGCGGCCCCGGCAAGCTTCTCCATTCCAACATCAATTCCACGATTGTCCCCATGCCCCAGCAAGGTCAGGTTCTCGCCCACATGGCGACCCCGCGCGGCACCTACCCGCACTTCCGGCGCGCCGGCGACTTCATCTACGTGTCGGGCACCAGTTCGCGCCGGCCGGACAACTCGATCGCCGGCGCCGATGTCGATGCGACCGGCGCCGTGCAATTCGACATCCGCGCGCAGACGCGCGCGGTGATCGATAACATCGGCGCCATCCTCGAGGCCGCCGGTGCGTCACTGGCCGATGTGGTCGAGGTCGGCACCTTCCTCGTCGACATGGCGGACTTCGCCGGCTACAACGAGGTCTACGGCGAGTACTTCACCGCCGCAGCCGGACCGGCGCGCACCACGGTGGCCGTGCGCGAACTGCCGCACCCGCATCTGCGCATCGAGATCAAGGCCGTGGCCTGGCGGCCATTGGCGGAGGTTGAGTAATGCGTAGTCCCTTCAATTTCCAGCGCTGGATCGACCAACACCGCGACCAGCTGAAGCCGCCGGTCGGCAACGCGCAGGTGTGGGAGGATGCCGACTTCATCGTCACGGTGGTGGGCGGCCCCAACCAGCGCACGGACTACCACGATGACCCGCTGGAGGAGTTTTTCTTCCAGTTGAAGGGCAACATGGTGCTGCGGCTGATGGAGGATGGGCGGCCGCGCGACATGCCGATCAACGAAGGCGACATCTTCCTGTTGCCGCCGCATGTGCGCCATTCGCCGCAACGGCCGGAGCCCGGCAGCGTCGGGCTCGTCATCGAGTACCGGCGGCCGGAAGGTGCGCTCGATGCATTCGAGTGGTATTGCCTCGACTGCCACACGCGCGTGCATCGGGTCGAAGTGCAGCTGAAGAGCATCGTGCGCGACCTGCCGCCGCTCTTCGCGCAGTTCTATGGCGATGTCTCGCTGCGCAAATGCCCCGGCTGCGGCGCCGTGCACCCGGGCAAGGCAGCGTTGCCGGCATGATCGAGGTACCGCAATGATCGCCGCCGGGTCGCCCCAAGGCGATCGCCCCCTGGGGGGAGCGGCGCAAAGCGCCGTTCGGGGGGAGACTGTCGACATTCACTCGCACTTCCTGCCGCGCATCACGCGCGCCGATGCGGCGGCCGCCGATCCGCGCGCGCCGTGGCTGGCGGAAACCGGCGATGGCGCGGGCTTCATCATGGTCGGTGATGACCGCTTCCGGCCGGTGGAGGCGCGCCTGTGGGATCCGCGCGTCCGCCTCGACTGGCTCGACGACGCGGGCATCGACGTGCAACTGGTCTGCGCGACGCCGATCATGTTCGGCTACGCATGGCACGCCACCGCCGCCGCCACCTGGTGCGCGCGGATGAATGATCTCGCGATCGAATTCTGCGCCGCCGACCCGCGCCGGCTGAAGACGCTGGCGCAGGTGCCGCTGCAGGACATCGATGCCGCATGCCGCGAAGTCACGCGCGCCCGCACGCTGGGTCATGTCGGCGTGCAGATCGGCAACCACGTCGGCATGAAGGGGCTCGAGGATCCGGGCATCCTCGACTTCCTGCGGCACTGCGCGGCGCAGCGGATGCCGGTATTGGTGCATCCGTGGGACATGATGGGCGATGCGCGGATGAAGAAGTGGATGCTGCCGTGGCTGGTGGCGATGCCCGCCGAGACGCAACTCGGCATCTTGGGCCTGATCCTGTCCGGCGCGTTCGAGCGAGTGCCGCGCAACCTCGATCTCGTGTTCGCCCACGGTGGCGGCAGCTTCGCGTTCCTGCTCGGCCGCGTCGACAATGCGTGGCGGCACCGCGACATCGTGCGCGAGGATTGCCCGCAGCCACCGTCCTCCTATTGCGACCGGTTCTGCGTCGACTCCGCCATCTTCGATGCCGGCGCGCTGCGGCTGCTGGTGGAGAATATGGGGCCGGCGCGCGTGCTGCTCGGCACCGATGCGCCGTTTCCGCTGGGGGAACAGCAGCCGGGGTCGCTGGTGGCGTCCACCTTCGCCAACGATAAGGTCGTCCGAGATGCAATCCTCGCCGGCAATGCGCGGCGGGTATTCGGGTTGCGCTCGTAACTCCGGCGACCGCCAGACGTCAGCGCAGTGCCGCGGTCAGCGTGCGCAGCGTGCTGGCAGCGAACGGCAGTTCCGGATCGGCCGCCAGCACGCGGGAGAGCACCACGCCAGCATCGATCGTCGACAGCTGCGCGACACCACGTGCCATCACGGCATCGACCCGCAGCCGCAGCCGCTGGCGCTCCGCGACGATCCATGGCGCGGTTTCGTCCGGCAGCAGCGGTCCCTGGTAGTGCGCCACCACGTCCGCCAGCGCCGCGGGCTGCGCGTCCGCGTTGGCGGCTTCGGCCCGGCTCAATGCCGCCTCGAGCGTCCACCGGTCGAGATGCGCCAGGTGGTGATTGAGCGACACTTCATTGCCCGCCATCGCGATCAGGTCCTCCGCCTGCAGCAAGCGCCGCAGGCGCAGCAACGTGACATTGAAGGCGGTGCGTGCGCCGACGCGCCCCGTGCCTGGCCAGAGCAGCGACACCAGTTGGTCGACATCCACCTGCCGCCCACCCAGCACGGCGATGGCGCGCAGCAACTCAAGCGGCTTGCTCGCGGTGCGCCCGCGATCGGCCACGCGCAGTCCGCCATCGAGCTCGACGCGGAATCGCCCCAGGATGTCGATGCGGCAGGCCCAGGGCCAGGACGCCGGTGCGTCCGGCGGCGGCGCGAGCGCGCGCGTGCGGATGACGCTGCGCACGTAGTCGGTGTCGATGCCCGCCGCCAGCGCCAATGCACAGACGCGCGCGGCCACGGCGGGGACCGGCCAGAAGAACGCGGCATAGTCGAGCGCGCGGGCCTCCGCCAACGCGGAGGTGAGAAGCGGCAACGCCTGGTCCACGCGGCCCTCGGCCGCCAGCGCGTCTGCCGTGGCCATGCTGGCCACGACCTTGGCCTGCCTCGACTGGTGGCGCGTGCCGCGTTGGCTCGCATCACCGAAGGCTGCCGCCGCGCCGCGGCCGTCGTTGACCGCGGCCAGGCAATAGCCTTCAAGGCAACGCATCTGGATGGACTCGGCATCCGGTGCCGCGGCCTTTTCAGCCCACGCCATGGCGAGCCGCGCCGAATGCAGCGCCGCACTGAAGTGGCCGGCGTGCAGGTACGCCAACGAGCGGATCTGCTGGACCACGGCGCCCCACATCGGCTCGCCGTCGTCGTCGATCGGTTCCGCTGCGGCAAGCAGCGCGATGACGGCAGCGTCGTCGCCTTCGGCCAGCGCCAGCCGCGCCAGCATCAGCGTCGTCATCACGCCAAGCGGCCGCAGGTCGTGCCGGCGCGCAACCGCCAACGCACCGTCCAGCCGCAACCGGGCGTCGGTCAGGCGGTGATTGAACAGCGCATGCTGGCCTTGAATGGCTTGCCAGTGGCCCGCGGTCCACGGTCCCGCGCGGGCAGCGAGGGCTTCCGCCTCGATCTCGATCTGTGTGGCATCGCGCTCGCGTCGCGCACTGTTGAGGAGGACGATCAGCGCAGCGGCCCCCATCAGGGCCTGATCCGGATCCGCCGCGCGGCGCAGCAGCGCGACGACCTCGCCGACGCCGGGGCCGTCATCAGGTTGTTCCGCTGCGTGCAGCGCGCAAAGCCCACGCGCGCCCAGCAACAGAAGCCGCGCTGAGGGATCGACCTGCGGGACCGGATGCGCCATCGCCTCGGCCAGGCGCGCCGCCCACGTGTCGAAGGCCCGGAAGTCGCGGTAGTCGGCGTCGAGGATGCAGATCACCGCCGCTGCCGCCTGTGCGCCGGCGGAGAACAGCTGCTGCGCGGTGGCCACACGCCACGCGTCGTCGAAGGCCGCCAACGTCTCGGGCGCGCCATGACGCGCGAGCCGCCACGCGCGCTCCAGCGCGGCCGGTACGTCGCGCGCAGCCAGTCGTGCGACGGCTGCGGATGAAGGTCTGGAAGCGGCCATGGCCCCCGGCGGTCGTGCGCCTGTGGCGTGCCCGGGAAGGGCAACGACAAGGAGAAAGCCTACACGAGAACCGGGGCAAGACTTTGCCTGAAACGTCTCCTGCTGCTGGACAGAACGGGGGGCGCCCGTTATCGGGCTCGACCACCTTCGTCCCTTCCGTTACGGCACGGGCACGAACGTCCAGCTGCCACTGATCGTGCGTTTGCTGGAATAGGGGCCGTTAACGG
>JANNNM010000805.1:0-7865 GCA_031398535.1 Betaproteobacteria bacterium
TGCAGCACACCCGCCACCGCGTCGTGATCCTGTTCGAGGGACGCGACGCCGCCGGGAAGGGGGGTGTGATCAAGCGGATCACGCAACGGCTCAATCCGCGGGTGTGCCGAGTGGCCGCGTTGCCTGCGCCGAACGATCGGGAGCGGACGCAATGGTATTTCCAGCGCTATGTCGCGCACCTGCCGGCAGCAGGCGAGATCGTGTTGTTCGACCGCAGCTGGTACAACCGCGCGGGGGTAGAGCGGGTGATGGGGTTCTGCACGGACGACGAGTACGAAGAGTTCTTTCGCTCGGTACCCGAGTTCGAGCGAATGCTCGCGCGCGCGGGCATCCAGCTTGTGAAGTACTGGTTTTCGATTTCAGACGAAGAACAGCACGCCCGCTTCCTTGGGCGGATCCACGATCCGTTGAAGCAATGGAAGCTGAGTCCGATGGACCTCGAGTCGCGTCGGCGGTGGGAGGACTACACCCGCGCGAAAGAGATCATGTTGCAGCGCACCCACATCGCCGAAGCTCCCTGGTGGGTCGTGCACGCCGACGACAAGAAAAAGGCGCGCCTCAACTGCATCGCGCATCTGCTGGCGCAGATGCCGTACGCCGAGATCGAGCATGCACCGATCGAAGTTCCTGCGCGCATGCGGCACGACGACTACGCCCGGCAGCCGATTCCTGACGACATGTTCGTGCCGGATCGCTACTAGACTGTCGCCGGAAGCGCGGCCAACCCCAGGTCCCCCTGCGGGTTGGCCGACGCAATGCTTCTACTGGGCAGCGCAGTACGCCACGCCGACCTTGGCCCAACCCTTGGCCACCAGCGCTGTCGCTTCCGAGGCGGTGCCGAGGTGGCGCTCGTAGACGAGTCCCGCGACCGTGATGCGCAGGCGATCAATGGCCCGTGTTCCGGAAGGACACGCCGATCCTGCGTACGGCAGCGCGTAAAAGGCGACACCTTCGTCGATCCCTCCGGCCTCCTGTTTCCACGCCGCGCATTCCGCGGCGACGATCGAGTAGCGGTGGCGGTTGCCATTCGTATTGAACACGCGGCACACCGGTGCCGAGCCAGCGCGATCGGCAGCGGCTGCCCAGACGTAGTAGCTGTCCGCGGTCTGCGTCCACGTCCCCACCTTGTTGGATGCCACCACCGCAAGTTCGGCGGCCTGCGCGGTACGGTAATACCGCTCCGATCCCGTGACGGTGTATTCGATCGCCGGCCAAAGGCCTTGTGCCATCGACTCGCGGGCGCGCACGGCGGTATCGGGGAAGTCGGTGAACAACCCATCCACGCCCAGCGCGTAAAGCTGGCGATACTCCATGGCGGGATCCTTGGCATAGTCACGCGCCATGGGCACGTCATCACGGAACGTATAGGGATGCACGACCAGGCCTGCCTTGTGGGCGTCGGCAATCACCGTGGAGAACACATTCGATACGCCATCGGCTTCGTTGATCGATCCGTCGCCGTTGACGTCGTCGGCCTTGCCGTCGCCATTGGTATCGAGCCCTTTCACGCCGAGGATCTGGCGCTTCCAGGGTCCGATGCCGTCCGCATACCTGGCAATCTCGGCAAGTCCGGCCGGGGTCAGCATGTCGCCATAGTTGCGCTTGTCGCCGCTGGCGATCCAATCCCAGGGCGCGCTGTCAGGATCGTTGGGCAGGTAGTAGGCAGTGCCGGTATTGATGTCGTTGTCGTATGCCGACAGCAGCTGCACGAGGCGTACCGAGGTCATCGGCCGCATCAACTTGAGGTTGCCGATCTCGAACGACTGGATGATCACCGGGGAAGCCTTGCTGGTGTATCCCGCCGCGTTGAGTACGCTCAAGAGCCGCTCTTCCAGCGGCAGGCCAATGCTCCGGTGCCACGTGGGATGCTTGGTTTCCGGGTAGATGCTGATCGTGCGCCCGAGTCGCTTCGATTCACTCTTGGCGAGGTCGATCACCTCCTGAAACGTGGGAATCTCGAAAGCGCCATCAAACTTGGTGCTACGCGGTGCGCGTGGCTGCACGGCGCGCAGTTCCTTGATTTCGGCAAGCGTGAAGTCCGAGGCGAACCAGCCGTCATACTCGATGCTGTCGATGATGGCCTTGCGCTTGCGATCCGCGTACTTGGGGAGGGATCTGACGTTGGTCGTGTCGGTGAGCACCGGCTCGTGCCGCGCGATCAGCACGCCGTCCTTGGTCAAGACGAGGTCGGGCTCGATGAAATCCGCGCCCATGGCGATGGCGGTTCGATAGCCTTCAAGCGTGTGGTCCGGCAAGTAGCCCGGTGCGCCCCGATGTCCGACGACGACCGGTTTGCTGCCATCGAGTGTGGGGAACCCGGCGCCCATGGCGCTGCCGATACCGAGCGTGGCGGCCGCAACGACGTTGATCGTGAACAGCAATGAGCGTTTGTAGTGTTTTTGCATGGTGCACTCCGTGGGATGAACCCCACGAGTGTGGTGACCGTGCATGACGCCGGTGTCGCAATCACAGGACGATTGCATTGCAGGCTCGTGGCGCCCGCATGTCAGCGGGAGACCCGGGTCAAGCCGCGACAATGCGCAGGATCGGCGGTCCGGCCAAGGTCAGCCAGACCAGCGCAAGCAGCACAAGCGTGAGCAGAACTGCTGCACTACCAAGGTCCTTTGCGCGCATCGACAACCGATGGGTCTCCAATCCGATGCGGTCAATGGCAGCCTCGACGCTTGAGTTGAGCAACTCGACGATCAGCACGAGCAGCACCGATGCAATCAGCACCACGCGTTCGAGCGGCGTCACGTGCAGCATGCACGCTACCGGTACCAGCACCATGGCCATGGCCAGCTCCTGCCGGAAGGCGCTTTCGTTGCGAAAGGCCAACTGCAGGCCCGACAGCGAGTAGAGAAACGCGTTGAAGAGCCGGCGCAGCCCCTGTTTGCCTTTGTGCGGACTTTCAGCGGCGTCATTCGGCAGCATGGATCGGGCACAGGCTGTTGACGAACTGGTCCGTGGCGGCGCGCCACGTGGATCCTTGGGCCTTCGCGGAAACCGCCTTGCGCGACAACCGCAAAGCGCCGAGGGCGGCAACCCGGAGGTCCTCGTCGAGAACGCCTGTCACGCCTTGCGTCACGACGTCGATGGGACCTGTGACCGGATAGGCGGCCACGGGTGTCCCGCACGCCATGGCCTCGAGCATCACCAGCCCGAACGTATCCGTTCGGCTGGGGAACACAAACACGTCCGCCTGCTGGTAGTGCCACGCGAGGTCCTCGCCCGTTTTCATCCCGAAGAACCGTGCGTAGGGATACCGCCTTTCGAGTTCGACGCGCGCGGGCCCGTCCCCGACGACCCACTTGGTGCCGGGAAGGTCCAGATCGAGAAATGCTTCGATGTTTTTCTCCACCGCGACACGACCCACGTAGGCAAAAATCGGGCGCTGCAGGTCGAGCGATCGGTTCTGGTCGGCGCGAAAGAGATCCGTATCCACGCCGCGAGACCACATGACCAGGTTGGTGAAGCCGCGTGCCTCGAGGCGGCGTCGAATGTCAGGGGTGGCGACCATCAACGCACTGGCAGGCGCGTGAAACCAGCGCATCCATCGATACGAGATCGCGAGAGGCAGTCGGATGCGTGCGTAGACGTATTCAGGAAACTGCGTGTGATAGGCCGTCGTGAAGGGCCGCTTCGCGCGGATGCAGTACCGGCGGGCCGCGAGGCCGAGCGGTCCTTCGGTGGCGATGTGAATGGCATCCGGCCGGAACCGGACGATCCGCCGCGTGACTTCCCGTCTCGGAAAGAGTGAGAGCGAAATGTCCGGGTAGGTCGGGCACGGAAACGTGCGGAACCCGTCCGGCGTGATGGTCTCGACCGTGTGTCCCAGGTCCTCCAGCGTGCGGATCGTGTTCTGCAGCGTGATGACGACGCCGTTGATCTGGGGCGCCCACGCGTCGGTCACGATCAGGATGCGCATCGGTCGATGGTCGGGTGCGGTCATGGACATGCGGGTTCCTTGGAACTTGCAGTGTCACTTCGGTGTGGAACGTTGCCGCTGACTGCCAGGTGGTCAGACCAGCGAAGGATTGAAAGCGTGCCGTCCTGGGACTCCACGATCGCGGTGAGGCTCTCCACCCAATCGCCGGAGTTGCAGTACAGGATGTTGCCTATCGGGCGGATCTCCGCGTGATGAATGTGTCCGCAGACCACACCGTCGAAGCCCCGCGTGCGCGCCTCGCGCGCCAGCGCTTCCTCGAAAGACGTGATGTAGCTGACCGCGTTCTTGACCCGCAACTTCAGGAACTGGGACAACGACCAGTACGGCATGCCCACGCGTGCGCGGATCGCATTGAAGTGCTGGTTGAGCTTGAGGATGAACGTGTAGAGGTGATCGCCCAGCAACGCCAGCCAGCGCGCGCCGGTGACCACCGCATCAAACATGTCGCCATGCGTGACCAGCAGGCGCACACCTCGCCCCGTGACATGGAACGCCTCGGCGCGAATGGCAATGCCGCCGAAATCGATGCCGACGTAGGGGCGCGCGGCTTCGTCATGATTGCCGGGGATGTACACCACCTGGGTGCCCTTGCGCACCTTGCGCAGAACTTTCTGCACGACGTCGTTGTGCAGCTGATGCCAATACCACCGGCGCTTCAACTGCCAGCCGTCGACGATGTCGCCGACGAGATACAGGTAGTCGGATTCGGTGTGGCGCAGGAACGCCAGCAATGACTCGGCCCGGCAACCCGGCGTGCCGAGGTGGGTGTCGGAGATGAAGATCGCGCGATAGCGGGTGGCGCCCGGCACCTCGTCCAGATCGTCATGGTCAGCCTGTGATGGCGCCCGAGACGTGGGCGCGCCGTCGGGCATCGACACCGGGCCGGGCCAACCGGTCACGGCAGGGCGTGCAACAAAGGCCGATTCAAGTGACATCACAGGAGGCTTTGGCAGGTTGTTGATCGGCCATGACCATCGGCACGTTAGCGATCAAGCGCGACGCGCATGTGAAGCTTTGATGTCCGGGCGATGACGGCCTGCGGTGTCGTTGTCACAACACCGCAACCCGCGGTGCCTACGCTGCAGCCATGCAACTGGCGCTGATCAACCTCAACTCGGCGGTCGAGCGCCGACGTCACATGACATCGCAGCTCGATGCGCTTGGCATTCCCTTTCGCAGGTTCGGCTTCGACGGGCGCACGCTGTCGGTCGAGGCGATTGCCGACTGGGCGCGCCGCCATTTTCCCAATGTCGATTTCGATACCGACAGGCTGAGTGGCGCGGAGATGGGCTGCTGGCTGTCCCATCTGCTGGCGTGGCGCGCACTGCGCGACGACGTAGCGGCAACGTCCTGCGCCGTGATCGAGGATGACCTGGTGCTTGGTTCGGGCTTTGCGGCAACGCTGCACGCATTGGCCGATCCGGCACCCTACGATGTCGTCTATCTCGGGACATCGTCGCGCAACATTTCAACGCGCCGACGTGTCCAGCTTGGCGGGCGTTGGGTGCACGAACCGGTCGGTTCCATCCTCAACACCTGGGGCTACGTCGTGTCGCGCGCCTATATCGAACAGGTACTCGACCTGCGGTACTTCCGGATCCGGGCGCCGATCGATCACTTTCTCGGTGGCAATGTCCGGGACCGGCGTCCACTGATCGGCGTGTTGCAACCAGCGGCGCTATGGGAAGACCCCCGCCTGGGGCGGCTGTCGCAGATCGAGCCGCACACCTTCCGGCCCGATCGCTGGCGGATCGTCGAGGATGTGCGCCGCCGCTTCCTGGGCAGCAGGATCGGCGAGTTGTACTACTCCGTTTATCGACTGCTGTAGCGGGGGCTGGCGGCTGCAATGAACTGCAATGAAACCGTCATCGAATTGCAAAGTGAGGTCCGTAACTTACGCTCGTCGCGCCCGCACGCACGCCCGTTTCCACTCTTCCACAGGTAGCCGCCCATGACGCACGAATTGCCACCCTCGCATCTCCACATTGATGACCAGGACACCAATACTTCCGACAATCCCTCCTTTGATAGCGTGCTGCGCGCCCGCGTCAGCCGCCGATCGTTGCTGAAGGGGTCGATGGGCCTCGCTGCCGGCGCCTTCTTCGGCGGTGGCCTGCTGGGTTGCAACGACGACGACACGCCGTCGGTCTCGGCGGCGCCGGTGCAGACACTGAAGCTCGACTTCACGCCGGTGGCGAAAGGTCTCGCCGACACCGTCGTCGTTCCGCAGGGATACACCGCCAGCGTGCTCTTCCGCCTTGGCGATCCCATGGCCGCCGGTGTTGCGGACTACCGGAACGACGGCACGGATGACGGTGCCAGCTATGCGCAACGCGCTGGCGATCACCACGACGCCATCCAGTACTTCGGGATGGGCACAGGTGGTGTTTACGTCCCCGGCGCCAGCGACCGCGGCCTGCTGGTGATGAACCATGAGGCCATTTCGCCGTTGTTTCTCCACACCAAAGGCCCCACGATCGTCAACAACGTGCGAACGGTGAACGACGAAGTGGTGAAGGAACTGAACGTGCACGGCGTTTCGGTGATCGAGGTCACCAAGTCGGGCTCCACTGTCAACTACAATAAGGCATCGAGCTACAACCGGCGCATCACCACGTCCACCGAGATGCTGATGTCCGGCCCGGCAGCCAGGACGGCGCATATGATCACCAAATATTCGCCGGATGGGTCCCGCACGCGCGGTACCGTGAACAACTGCGCGCACGGCTATACGCCGTGGGGCACCTACCTTGCCTGTGAAGAGAACTGGGCGGGCTACTTCCGCCGCGTCGCCGCCAATGACAACGCGAAGCGTACGCCGAAGGAACTGGCGTCGTTTGCCCGCTACGGCGTGGCTGGAACGGGCCGCGAACTGTGGGCAACGGCGGTTGCTGCGGATCCGGCCGACACGTCGTTCGCGCGCTGGAATGCCGAGAAGCTCGGGACTTCCGCCGATGGCAGCGACGACTTCCGCAACGTGGCCAACACCTACGGCTGGAACGTCGAGATCGATCCCTTCAATCCGGCGTCGGTGCCGAAGAAGCGCACCGCCATGGGCCGCATCGCGCACGAGGGCGCGTGGGTGGGCCCCGTGATAGCGGGCCGGCCGCTCGTGTTCTACCAGGGTGACGATTCGCGCAACGAGTACATCTACAAGTACGTGTCGAATGCCAACTGGGACCCGGCGGATGCCACGCGCGGGCTTGCGGCAGGTGACAAGTATCTCGACGATGGCAAGCTCTTCGTCGCCAAGTTCAATGCCGACGGCACGGGCACCTGGATTCCGCTGGTCTTCGGTTCGAATGGCATCACGGCAGCGTACGGTCCCTTCGCGTTCGCCGACCAGAACGACGTCCTTGTCAACACGCGCATCGCGGCCGACGCGGCCGGCGCCACGAAGATGGACCGGCCGGAGTGGGGCGCCGTGAATCCGAAGAACGGTGAGGGTTACATGACGCTCACCAACAACAACAGCACGCTCCGCACGCTGGCTTCGACCGATGCCGCCAACCCGCGCTTCTACAACGATCCCACCACCAGCGGGACGGCGCAACGCGGCAATCCGAACGGGCACATCATCCGCTGGGCGGAAGATGGCGGCAACGTGGCGTCCACCTCGTTCAAGTGGGACGTCTTCCTGTTCGGTGCGCGCTCCACCGCAAACGCGAACATCAATGTCTCGGGCCTGACGGCAGCCAACGACTTCTCCAGTCCCGACGGCCTGTGGTTCGGCAGCAGCGGCCTGCTGTGGATCCAGACCGACGACGGCGCCTACACCGAAGTCACCAACTGCATGATGCTGGCCGCGGTGCCGGGAACGGTGGGTGATGGTGGCAAGAAGACCATCAGCAACGTCGACGGGGCCAACGCCAAGTCCGTGGACACCTACGTTGGTGCGGCACTGGGCGAAGATCGG
>JANNNM010000917.1:0-7817 GCA_031398535.1 Betaproteobacteria bacterium
TCGGCCGCCAAGGCCGGCATGCACGGCTTCACCAAGGCGCTGGCGCTCGAGTACTCGCGCAAGGGCGTCACGTCCAACACGATCTCGCCGGGCTACATCGGCACGAAGATGGTGATGGCCATCCCGAAGGAAGTGCTCGACTCGAAGATCATTCCGCAGATCCCGATGGGCCGCTTGGGCAAGCCGGAGGAAGTGGCGGGTCTCGTGGCCTACCTGTCGAGCGAGGAAGCGGCCTTCCTGACCGGCGCCAACATCGCGATCAACGGCGGCCAGCACATGTTCTGAGGGAGAGGCGGGCGCCACCGGCGTCCGCTTCGTAACGACGCACGCGGCGATCGTGCCTTAGCACCTCGAGGGAGTCGACGATGTCGAAACGCAACGCGCGCGCGTCGCGCAGGATCAACGTGGTCGTGTTGTCGCTGGCCGCACTGGCCGCCGCGCACGCCACGGCGCAGCAGCCGACCGCGGAGCAGCAGAGCGCGATCCGCGCTTCGTGCCGCAGCGATTTCCAATCGAACTGTGCGGGCGTTTCTCCCGGGGGAAGCGCCGCGCTGGCGTGCCTCAGGCAGAACGTGGATCGTGTGTCGCCGGCCTGTGCGCAGGCCCTGCGCGCGGTGGGCGGCGGCGCGAGTGCGGCTGCCGCCGCGCCCGCCCCCGCGCCACGCGCCACGGGCGGCGGCAACGCATTGCCGGTGGCCGATCAATGGCCGCATACCGTTTCCGGCCCGAATGGCAGCGCCATCGTTTATCAACCGCAGGTGATCAGCTGGCCCGAGCACCGGACGCTCAACGCGCGCGCGGCCATCGGCGTTACGCCGCCGGGCGCGGCCGTGCCGGTGATGGGCACGATCGAGGTCGCCTTCACCACCGACACCGACATGGCGACGCGTACCGTCGCGCTGACCGAACCACGCCTTGTCTCGACGCGCTTTCCCACCGCCGACACCGCACAGGCGGTGCAGTTTGAAACGCGCATTCGCGCGGCCGTCGCCGCGCTGCCGGTGAAGCGCGTGCCCCTCGATGCGATCGTGCTGAGCGACGGCGCGCAGGCCGCCGCGCCGGCGCCGAACGTCGTACTTGAGAATGCACCGCCGCGGATCTTCGTCAGCCCGCGTCCGGCCAGCCTCGTCATCTTCGACGGCGAACCGGTCGTGGCGCCGGTGACGGGCACCACGCTGTCGGTCGCGATCAACACCAACTGGGACGTGTTCCAGGACAGCACCACGAAGACGTGGTTCCTGCTGGTGAACGGCGGCTGGCTGGCCGCGCCCGACGCGAAGGGTCCGTGGGTGCCCGCGGGCCGATTGCCGCCGGCGTTCAGTGCTTTGCCGGCCGACGCCAACTTCGCGAAGGTGCGGCAAGCCGTGCCCGGGCGTGCGCTGACGATCGCCGACACTCCCACCGTCTTCGTCGCCACCACGCCCGCCGCCATCATCGTCACCACCGGCGCGCCGCAATACGTGGCGATCCCCGGCACGACGCTGCAGTACGTCGGCAACACGGATGCCGCGCTGTTCCGCGACATCGCCAGCGGCCGGATGTACTACCTCGTGTCGGGACGCTGGTTTGCAGCCGCCACGCTGGAAGGCCCGTGGACCTTTGCCACGCCCAACCTGCCGCCCGACTTCGCGCGCATTCCCGCCAACGGTCCGCGCGGCTTCGTGCTGGCGTCCATCCCCGGCACACCGCAGGCCCAGCAGGCCGTACGCGAAGCGCAGATCCCGCAGCAGGGGACGCTGCAGCGCGCGACGGCCAAGCTCGATGTCGTGTACGCCGGCGCGCCGCGCTTCGAACCGATCGCCGGCACGCCGATGCAATACGCGGTGAACACGTCGTTCGCGGTAATCAAGGTCGACAACAACTACTTCTCGGTGTGGCAGGGCGCGTGGTTCACCGCGCCCTCGCCCACCGGTCCGTGGGTGCTGGCGGCCAGCGTGCCGCCGGTGATCTACACGATCCCGCCGGCTAGCCCGCTCTATGCCGTCACGTACGTCAAGGTCTACGGATCGACGCCGGACACGGTCACCTACGTCTACACGTCGGGCTACAACATGAGCTATGTCAGTTCCGGCGTCGTGGTCTATGGCACCGGCTACTACTACCCGCCGTACCTGTATCCGGCGCCGATCCCGATCTACTACCCGTACCCCTATTCGTACGCGAGCGCCACGTACTACAACTTGGCGACCGGCGCCTGGGCGCAGGGCGGCGCGATCTACGGGCCGTATGGCGGCGCCGCGAAGGCCGGCTACGCCTATAACCCCAACACCGGTGCGTATGCGCAAGGCGGCGCGATCTACGGACCCAACGGGGGCGCGGGCGCGTTCTCGGCCTACAACCCAAGCACCGGCAGCTATGCGCACGGCAGTGCGGCCTATGGCCCCGACGGCGCCGCGGGCAATGCGAGCTGGTACAACGCCAACACCGGGCGCTCCGGTTCCACGCAGCAGAACAGCGATGCGTATGGCCGCTGGGGATCGACGACGGTCTCGGGTCCCAACCAGACGGTGCACACGCAAAGCCAGAGCAACGCGCAGGGATCCGCGGGATCGTTCAGTTCGACCAGCGGCGCGAAAGGCGCCGCCGTGAGTGGTTCCGGCGGCAACAGCGCCGGTGCCGTGAAGACGTCCGGCGGCGACGTCTACGCAGGTGCGGACGGCAACGTCTACAAGAAGACCGACAGCGGCTGGCAGAAGTACGACAACGGTTCGTGGAATTCCGTGCAGCAGCCGGCCAACAAGGTGGCAACGACTTCCGGCAGCGAAGCCGCATCGCAACGCACTGCAGGCAGCACCAGCAGCACGGCGGCCAGCGAGCGCGCCAATGCGTCCGGCAGCGCGCAACAGCGCGCCAGTACCGGGACCGCCGCCAGCAGCGGCCGCTTCGAAGGCATGGGCCAGCTGGAACAGGATCGGTCGGCCCGCACGATGGGTGCGGAGCGCCAGCAGCAGTACGGTGCCGCACGCGCCGGTGGATTTGCCGGTCGCGCGGGCGGTGGCGGATTCCGCCGATGACCACGTGCAACTTCACTTCACGTTCTGCTCACCGCAGCCCAACTTCAGGAGCCGCCATGCCGAATCGTTCGTCCGTACGACCGCTCATCGTCACCGTGGCCCTGGCCGCGGTCTTCGCCGCCGATCTCGCGCAGGCACAATGGGTGATGCTGGCGCGCCATGTCGTCGGCCGCGTCGAGCAGATGTCTCAGCAGTCGCCGCAACAGGGCGGCGCCAGCTACGACTCGGCCGCGGTGATGGTCGAGGTGCCGGCCGACAAGGTCTATGCAGCGGTGGTGCGCGGCGTAAAGAGCAACACGCAGGGATTGACGGTCACGCGCGAGGACCCGGCCGCCCGGCTGGTGCAGTTCACCAACAGGCAGCAGATCGCCGGCATCAAGGTCAGTCCGCTGGGCGACAACCTGTCGCACCTGCTGATTTCCTCAGCGCACACCGGCAACCAGCCCGATGCCTCGTCGCTGGTGCTGAATGGCGTGCTGCGCGCCTGCAAGGACATGAACGTCGAGTGTTCGCAGGCGCGCCAGTAGTTTCACTGGCCGGAACAAAACACTCCAATTCCGCGCGCGCAAAAAAGAAGCCCCGCGATGTGCATCGCGGGGCTTTCGAGGCTGTATCAATCAGGAGGAGAACATTGATACAGAAGGAGACTTCACCTGCAAGATTGGGACCGCGCCGGGCATTTCAAGTTCCCGGGGTTCCAACGTTGTCGTTCCGCCTCCGTCCTGCCTTACGCTGATACCTGAAGCACTTTACGCAGCCTTGCGACCCTTGGCCGTGGCCTTCGTCGCGGTGGCAGCAGCGGCGCGCACGTTGGCGTCGGCGATGCTCACGACTTGCTTGCTGGCCTTCTGGAACTGGTCGAACGCGGCGGTCGTGGCGGCGATGGTCGAGCGGAACGCGTTGAACGCGGAATCCGAACCGGCCGGTGCTGCCTTGCTGGCCTGGTCAACCCAGCCGGCAACGCCCTTCGTGTAGACGGCAAAGGCCTCTTCAGCCAGCGCCGAGTACTGGGCTTGCGCTTCCGTGGCCATCTCGTACAGGTGGCGCGAGTACCCCATGGCGGTCTGCATCTGGGCTTCGGCCATCTTGGTGCGCAGCGCTACCAGGTCCTGCACATCCTTGACGGCGGCGACGGCTTGCGCGCTTTCCACCGACTGCGCGAACGCGGCCTTGGTGGCGCCCAGGTTGAACTTGACGAGCTTCTCGGTGTTCTCGAGCGAGAGCGCCGCGAACTTGGTGGCTTGCGCCACGTTGGTCTTGGAGAAGGCGGTGAACTGTTCTTTCGCGTTGTACATGGTGTTCCCTTTCAAAGTGTCCGTTGGACGGTTGTCTCGGTCTTGATCCTGTCCCCCTGCGCCTTGCGGTACCTGGGGACTGCCGCATCCGGTTGCCTTGCGGCGGCGTTGCTGGTCCGGTGCTCGAGCGGTTCGGATCACACTTGCCGGGAAACCGCTCGCGGTGCCGCTTGCCTTCCAGCCGGCCTTCGCCGACCTCAATTGCTGCACCGCACAAACCCAATTGTAGGGACGTGTCTGCACCAAGTCAAGGCTTTTTTGCTGCGACGCACAAGGGTGGCGCAGCGGGCGCCCCAGGAAAGTCAATCGTTTGATAAATCAGTGGGTTATACTCGGCCATTCCATTGGGGAGTGCGTTTCATGAGCGATCCGGTCCGCATGATCAAGAAGTACCCCAACCGGCGTCTTTACGACACCGCCAACAGCGGCTACATCACGCTGGCGGACGTCAAGCAGATGGTGCTCGACAACATAGATTTCCAGGTGGTCGACGCCAAGACGGGTGAGGAACTGACCCGCGGGATCCTGCTACAGATCATCCTCGACGAGGAAGGCGGCGGCGTGCCGATGTTCAGCCCCGAAATGCTGTCCCAGATGATCCGTTTCTACGGCACCGCGCAACAGACGATCATGGGCCAGTACATGGAGCAGAACGTCAAGGCGTTCATGGTCATCCAGAAGAAATTGCAGGACCAGGCGAAGCAGGTCTACGGCGACAAGATGATGCTCACGCCGGACCTGTGGAAGCAGTTCATGCAGATGCAGGCGCCCGCCATGCAGGGGATGCTCGGCAACTATCTCGAGCAGAGCGCCAAGCTCTTCATGGACATGCAGCAACGGATGCAGGACCAGACCCGCGGCATGTTCACGGCGTTTCCGTTTCCCGCCTTCACGCCGCCGGGAAACGCGCCTGACGACGACAAGAAACGCTGATCGCCGCGAAGCAGTGCAGCATCGCGCGGTTGTTGCACCGCGTTGATGCGACGCGTTAACTCCCCTGATGTCCTGGTTTTTCGTCGCATGCCCACAACCACCCGCCCGCTCCATCGAGCCAAGGAAGTCCCCGCACCCCGCGTCGGGTTCGTTTCACTCGGCTGCCCCAAGGCGCTGGTCGACTCCGAACAGATCCTGACGCAGCTGCGCGCCGAGGGCTATGCGATCGCGCCCTCGTACGAGGGCGCGGATCTGGTCGTCGTCAACACCTGCGGCTTCATTGACGCTGCGGTCGCGGAATCACTTGATGCGATCGGCGAGGCGCTGTCCGAAAACGGCAAGGTGATCGTCACCGGCTGCCTCGGCGCCAAGGACGGCGGTGCCTTCGTTCGCGAAGCGCACCCGCGGGTACTGGCCGTCACGGGGCCGCACGCCACGGCGGAAGTGATGAGCGCCGTGCACGCGCACCTGCCGAAGCTGCACGACCCCTTTGTCGACCTGATGCCGGCCACGTCGACCAGCATCGGCGTCAAGCTCACGCCCACGCATTACGCTTATTTGAAGATCAGCGAAGGTTGCAACCATCGCTGCACGTTCTGCATCATCCCGGCGATGCGCGGCGACCTCGTCAGCCGCCCGATCGGCGACGTGATGGTCGAGGCCGAGCGCCTCGTCAAGGCCGGCGTGAAGGAACTGCTGGTGATCTCGCAGGACACCAGCGCCTATGGCGTGGACGTGAAGTACCGCACCGGCTTCTGGAACGGGCGGCCGCTGAAGACGCGGATGACGGAACTGGCCGCCGCGCTGGGCGAACTGGGCGTGTGGGTGCGCCTGCACTATGTCTATCCGTATCCGCATGTCGACGAGGTGATCCCGCTGATGGCGGAAGGCCGGCTGCTGCCCTATCTCGACGTGCCGTTCCAGCACGCGAGCCCGCGGATCCTGAAACTGATGAAGCGCCCGGCCAACGCCGAGAACACGCTGGCGCGGATCAAGGCCTGGCGGGCGATGTGCCCGGAGCTCACGATCCGCTCGACGTTCATCGCGGGTTTCCCGGGCGAGACCGAGTGCGAATTCGAGGAACTGCTGGCGTTCCTCGAGGAAGCGCAACTCGATCGGGTCGGCTGCTTCGCCTATTCGCCTGTCGACGGCGCCGTGGCCAACGCCCTGCCCGACCCGGTGCCGCAGGAAGTGCGCGAAGAACGCCAGGCGCGCTTCATGGCCACCCAGGCGCGCATCAGTGCCGCGCGCCTGCAGCGCAAGATCGGCGCCACGATGCAGGTGCTCGTCGATCATGTCGATGGCGACATGGCCACCGCGCGTTCGATGGCCGATGCGCCGGAGATCGACGGTATCGTCAGCGTCACCGGCGGCGGCAAGTTGCGCAAGGGAGAATTTGCGCAAGTCACGATCACGGGTGCGGATGCGCACGACCTGTCGGCACGCGTCGCGCGCTGATGCCGACCTGACCCCGCTTCGCGTTGAGGATGCCCATGAAGTCTCGAATTCGTTCGGCGTCCGTCGCGACGCAACTCGCACTATTCGCCATCGCCTCCGCGGCCGCGCTTCTCGCCGGTTGCAGCAAGGAAGCCACGCCGCCGCCGCGCGCCGCGCCGCAGGTCGCCGTCCAGGTCATCGAACCGGTGACCATTCCCTACGTCGCCACCTTCGTCGCGCAAACGGAGAGTTCGCGCCAGGTCAACATCGTGGCGCGGGTGTCGGGCTACCTCGACAAGATCGCGTACCAGGAGGGCGAGTTGATCAAGCAGGGCGCGCTGATGTTCGTGCTGGACCCGAAGCCGTTCCAGGCGCAGCTCAACGCGGCAATGGGCGAGCTCGAGTCGCAGCAGGCCCGCTACACCACGGCGCAGGCCACCTTCGGCCGCGTGAAGCCGCTGGCCGAACAGGATGCGCTGCCGCAGTCGGATCTGGACAAGGCCAAGGGCGAACTCGACGTCGCCAAGGCCGGCGTGTTCTCCGCGCAGGCCAAGGTGGAGCAGGCGCAACTGAACCTGGGCTACGCGACGATCACCTCCCCGGTCACCGGCGTGGCCAGCCGCTCGCTGCAACGCCAGGGCGCGTTCGTGAATTCCGCCTCGGACAGCGCCAATCTCACCTATGTCGCCGCGCTCGACCCGATCTGGGTCAACTTCAACATCTCGCAGAACCAGATGGCGAAGTACAAGGAGCTGTCGGAAAAAGGCGTGGTGATTACACCGAAGGACGACAATTTCGACGTCGAGATCGTGTTGCCGGGTGGCGCCGTGTATCCGTACCGCGGCAAGATCGGCTTTGCCGACCCGTCGTTCAGCCAAGACACCGGATCGTTCATGGTGCGCGCGGTGCTGCCCAATCCCAAGCTCGACCTGCGGCCCGGCATGTTCGTCACCGCCCTCCTGAAGGGCGCGCAGCGGCCCAACGCCATCGTGGTGCCGCAGCTTTCGGTGCAGCAGGGCAGCAACGGCCATTTTGTCTACGTGGTCGGCGCGGGCGGCCTGGCCGAAGTGCGGCCCGTGATCGTCGGCGAATTCCAGGGTGAGAAGGACATCGTGATCCGGGGCGGACTCGTCAAGGG
>JANNNM010000026.1:0-2531 GCA_031398535.1 Betaproteobacteria bacterium
CTGCATGGTCGTGACCTCGCGTCAGAACAGTCGGCGCACGTCGACGAAGTGGCCCGCCACCGCGGCGGCTGCCGCCATGGCCGGACTGACGAGATGCGTGCGGCCGCCGTTGCCCTGGCGGCCTTCGAAATTGCGGTTGGACGTGGAGGCACAGCGCTCGCCCGGTTCAAGCTTGTCGTCGTTCATCGCCAGGCACATCGAGCAGCCGGGTTCGCGCCATTCGAAGCCGGCGTCGAGGAAGATGCGGTCGAGCCCTTCGGCCTCGGCCTGCGCCTTGACGAGCCCCGACCCGGGCACGACCATCGCAAGCTTGACGTTGGACGCCACGCGGCGGCCGCGCGCGACCGCTGCGGCCTGCCGCAGGTCCTCGATGCGCGAGTTGGTGCACGACCCGATGAACACCTTGTCGATGCGGATGTCGGTGATCGGCGTGTTGGGCTTGAGGCCCATGTACAGCAGCGCGCGCTCGATGCCGTCGCGGCGCGTCGCATCGCGTTCCTTGTCGGGGTCGGGCACGCGGCCGTCGACCGGCACGACCATCTCGGGCGACGTGCCCCAGGTGACCTGCGGGAAGATCGCGGCGGCCTCGAACACATGCGTGGCGTCGAACTTCGCACCTTCGTCGCTGGTCAGCGACTTCCATTGCGCGACGGCCTGGTCCCACATCGCGCCGGACGGCGCGAAAGCGCGGCCCTTCACGTAGTCGAGCGTGTGCTGGTCCACGGCCACCATGCCGGAACGCGCACCCGCTTCAATGGCCATGTTGCACATCGTCATCCGTGCTTCCATCGACAACGCGCGCACGGCTTCGCCGGCGAACTCGATCGCGTAGCCGGTGCCGCCGGCGGTGCCGATGCGGCCGATCACGGCCAGCGCCAGGTCCTTCGACGTGACGCCGGGCGGCAGGCGGCCATCGATGCGGATGAGCATCGACTTCGCCTTCTTCATCAGCAGGCATTGCGTGGCCAGCACATGCTCGACTTCGGAGGTGCCGATGCCGAAGGCCAGGGCCGCGAACGCGCCATGCGTGCTGGTGTGCGAGTCCCCGCACACCACCGTCATGCCGGGCAGCGTGGCACCCTGTTCGGGCCCGATCACATGGACGATGCCCTGCCGCTTGTCGAGGAACGGGAAGTAGGCCTTGGCGCCATATTCGCGGATGTTGCTGTCGAGGGTCTCGACCTGCGTGCGCGAGATCGGGTCCTGGATGCCGCGGTTCCAGTCCTTCGTGGGCGTGTTGTGGTCGGCGGTGGCCACGACCGACTGCACGCGCCACGGCTTGCGTCCCGCGAGCTTCAGGCCTTCATAGGCCTGCGGACTGGTCACCTCATGCACGAGGTGCCGGTCGATATAGAGCAACGCCGTGCCGTCCGCTTCCTCGCAGACCACATGCGCATCCCACAACTTGTCGTATAGCGTGCGTGCCATCGGGTTGCCCGCGCACCGAATGAGCGGCGCGGGGGAGCCTGATTATTGCATGGCAGCAGGAGGCCCGCATGGCCCGGTGCAATCGGCAGCCTTCCGCCGCGGCATCGGGCGGGGCCTACATTCTTCGGCGCGCCCGCACGCCCGCCACCAGCATGCCCAGGATCAGCAGCAGCAATCCGGGCAGGCCCATGACGGGAATCGGCTCGACCGTCGCGGGCAGTGGCGGCGGCAGCGCCAGGTTGGTCAGCGCAAATACGGCCGTCGCACCGGCGCCTGTCGCGGTCGCCGCATAGCTGCCGGGAACGCCGTTCGCCGTGACGACCGGCGACACCGCGATGCCCGCCGCATTGGTTAACGCGATGGCACTGGTTGCGCCGCCCGGGAAGGTGCCGGACGCCGTCAACGCATCGGTGTCGACCGCAGCACCGCTCGTCGCCATTCCCGGCAACTTGAAGGTGACGCTGACGCCGGGCACGCCTACGCCGCCCGCTGTCATCGTCGCCTGCAAGGTCTGCGCAAACGTCGTGCCGACCACCGTCGATTGCCCGCCTCCGCCTGTCGCTACCAGGCCGACTGCAACGACCGTCAGCGATGCGCTGGCGGCGGGTGCGGTTCCGGTATTCGTCACCAGCGCGCTGGTCGTGTTGAGCGCGACCCCCGGCGTGGATGACGCTACGACTACGACGATCGTGCAGTTGCCCGGTGGAATCGTGGCACCCGAGGCCATCGTCAGTTGCGACGGCGTCACCGTCACGCCACTGCACGAGCCGGTGCTGGTGCCGCCGATCGCGACGCCTGCAGGCATCGTGTCGGTGAATGGTGCCGTCAGCGTGATGGGCGCGGCCGAGGGGTTGGCCAGCGTGAGCGTCAGCGTCGCGCTGCCGCCTGCCGCGATGTTCGCCGGCGCGAAAGCCTTGGCCAATGACGGCCCGCCTGCTGCCGCGGTGATCGTCAGCGGCGCGCTGGCCGCCGCGGCGTTGCCCACGCTGGTCTGCAACGTGCCCGTCGTGTTGATCACCGTGCCCGGCGTGACCGACGTAATGGTCGCCACGATCGTGCAGCCACCGGCAGGAATCGTCGTGCCGCCGGCCTTGGTCACCGTC
>JANNNM010000009.1:0-1059 GCA_031398535.1 Betaproteobacteria bacterium
GTGAAGAGCAAGCCAGAAACTACCGTTTGCACTGCCGCAGGACACTGACGTGGACCTGCTGCTCATCGGCGGCGTGTCGGGCTCGGGCAAGAGCGTGGCGCTGGCCGCGCTCGAGGATGCCGGTTACTACGTCGTCAACAACCTGCCGGTCCCGCTGATCGCCGCCACCCTCGCGCATCTCGCCCAGGGCGGGCAGCAGCGCGTCGCCATCGCGCTCGACGTCAAGACCGGCCCGGGGTTGCCCGGCCTCGCCGAGGCGATCGCCCACACCCGCGCCGCCGGCTGGAACGTGCGCTTCGTCTACCTCGACGCGAAGGTCGACACGCTGGTCAAGCGCTTCTCCGAAACGCGCCGGCGCCATCCCTTTTCCAGCGACGAGCGCACGCTCACCGAAGCCATCGACTACGAGCGGCACCTGCTGGCCGATGCGCGCGAGCTGGGCTTTGCGTTCGACACCAGCGATCTTCCCGCCGCTGCGCTGCGCGGATGGATCAAGGACCTGATCGCCGTCGATCCGTCCACGCTGACGTTGCTGTTCGAGTCTTTCGGATTCAAGCATGGCGTGCCGCTTGATGCCGATCTGGTGTTCGACGTGCGCTGCCTGCCCAATCCGCACTACGAGCCGGCGCTGGCGCAGCTGACGGGCAAGGACGCGCCGGTGGTGGCCTTCCTCGAAGGCCTGCCGCAGGTCGCGCGGATGTATTCGGATATCCATCACTTCGTCGCCAGCTGGCTGCCCGACTACGCGCGCGACAACCGCAATTACCTCACCGTGGCCGTCGGCTGCACCGGGGGACGGCATCGCTCCGTCTATCTCGTCGAGCGCCTCGCCCGCGCCTTTGCCGGCCGGCAGCAGGTGCTGGTGCGCCATCGCGAGCTCAACTGACGCTGCCTCCAAGGCGCGTCCGCCCGCACCACGTTCTCGATGACCGCACCTTCAACCATCACGCTCGCCTTCACCGGTGCCTCGGGCATGCCGTTCGGCCTGCGGCTCCTCGAATGCCTGCTGGCCGCCGGATGCCGCGTGCATCTGCTCTACTCGCCCGCCGCGCAGATCGT
>JANNNM010000027.1:0-1441 GCA_031398535.1 Betaproteobacteria bacterium
CGCTTCGTGTGCGCCGATTGCGCGACGATCCACTATCAGAACCCCAAAGTGGTCGTGGGTTGCCTGCCGGAGTGGGAAGGCCAGGTGCTGCTGTGCCGTCGCGCCATCGAGCCGCGTCTCGGGCTCTGGACGCTGCCTGCCGGGTTTCTCGAGAACGGCGAGACGGTGACCGCCGGTGCCGCCCGCGAGACGCTGGAGGAGGCCGGTGCCCGGGTCGAGGTGGGCGACCTCTACACGCTGATCAGCCTGCCGCAGATCCATCAGGTGTACATGATGTTCCGCGCGCGCCTCCTCGATACCGGGTTCGCCGCCGGCCCCGAAAGCCTCGAAGTGGCGTTGTTCGACGAGGCCGACATTCCCTGGGAGACGCTGGCCTTCCGGACAATCACCCGCACGCTGCGCAACTACTTCCTTGATCGCAAGCACGGTGCGTTGCCGTTGCGCATCTCGTCGCTGGAGCGTCGGCCGCCGCTGCCGCCGGATCTGCGCGGCGCGGGCTGATCGCCCGATTCCGGTGGCCGCCGGGGAAATTCGGTAAACTCGGGCCATCGGTGGGGATCCGAAGGGCAGACGCACACGTAGACCCTGGCCCGGACGCTTCAACAAGATCCGGCCCCGCCACCACGGAAATCTGCGCCGGCGACAGCGCTGTCGGCGATCTTGTTCGGAGGAATGGATGGCTATTCGCAAATTTCAGGCCGCATTCGCGGCCTGTGCATTCGTCGCACTCGCCGCGGCACTTCCCGCCGCAGCCCAGCAGGGCAACCGCATCTCGATCACCACCGGTGGTACCGGCGGGGTCTACTACCCGATGGGTGGGGGCATGGCCGCCGTGCTGTCGAAATACATGCCGGGCCTGCAGGCCACGGCTGAAGTCACCGGCGGTTCCGTCGACAACCTGAAGCTGATCGGTGCCGGCAAATCCGAAGTCGGCTTCTCGATGGTCGACGCGGCATGGGATGCGGCGCAGGGCAACGACAAGTTTAAGGACGCCAAGGTCAATGCCCGTACGCTGATGGTGCTCTACCCCAACCGGATGCAGGTCGTCACCGTCGATGGCACCGGCATCACCAAGCTGTCCGATCTGAAGGGCAAGCGCGTCTCCACCGGGGCGCCCGGAAGCGGGGTCGAAGTGATGGCGATGCGCGTGCTGGAAGCCGTCGGCATCGACCCCAAGAAGGACATCAAGCAGGAGCGTCTCGGCGCCGCTGAATCCGTCAACGCGATCAAGGACCGCAAGATCGACGCGTTCTTCTGGGTGGGTGGCGTGCCCACGGCCGCGATCACCGACCTGGCGGCAACGCCGGGCACCAAGCTCAAGATGATCGATCACGCCGAAGCGCTGGACGCGATGAACAAGAAATACGGCCCGCTGTACGTGAAGGGCATCATCGCGCCCACGTCCTATTCCGGCATGGACAAACCCGTCGAGAACATCGAC
>JANNNM010000224.1:0-3911 GCA_031398535.1 Betaproteobacteria bacterium
CTTCGGCGCCGACGGCCAGCCCGGCGGTGGCGGCAACGATGCCGACATCGGCTCATGGAACCTGTAGACGGCCGCGGCATTTCGCGGATGGCCGCAAAACCGGCCGGCTTCACACTGATCGAAATCCTGGTGGTGCTCGTCGTGCTGGGCATCGCTGCGACGGTGGCCACACTCGCGTGGTCGGGCGACGACACCGGCGCGGCGACGCGCGAAGCCCGGCGCTTTGCCGGCGCGCTCGAGCACGCGGCAGCCCGCGCGCAGGTGCGCGCCGAAACCCTCGGCGTGTCGGCGGAAGACACCGGTTGGCGCTTTTGGCGGCGCGAACCGCAACGCGGCGCGTGGCAGCCGCTGGCCGACGACGACGTGCTCGCAGCGCGCACGCTGCCTGGCGCGATGCGCCTGCAAGCCTCCCACTTCGCGGGCGCGCCGGTACCGCCGGACGCCATCCTGCCGCTGCGCCCGACGGGCCGCAACGATCCTTTCGCGTTCACGTTGTCCGCAGCGTCGATTACGCTGGTGGTCGCCGCCGATCCGCTCAATCGCGTCGCGTGGTCCACGGCGGACGCCATCGCGCGATGAACCGCGGCCGCGGCTTCACGCTGGTCGAGATTCTCGTCGCACTGGCGATCGTGGCCGTGGCGCTTGCCGCCGGCATGCGCGCGCTGGCCCAGGGGGCCGACACCGCTTCCGCGCTGAAGGCCCGTACGCTCGCGCTGTGGGTGGCGCAGAACCGGCTCGCTGCGGCGCAGCTATCCACGCCGTGGCCGGCGCTGGGCAATGCAAGCGGCGAAGTGGTGCAGGCCGGCTCGCGTTTCGTGTGGCGCGCGTCAATTGGCTCGACGCCCAATCCCGCGTTCCGCCGCATCGAGATCACCGTTGCCGATCCGGCGACCCCGGACTATGCGCTGGCGCAATTGATCGGCTTTCTCGGCAATCCGGAGACTGCGCCATGACGCGCCCACGGATGCGCGGCTTCACGCTGGTCGAGGCGTTGCTGGCGCTGGCCATCTTCGCCACGATCGCGGTGCTGGCGTACCGCGCCACGGCTGCGCTGACCGATGGCGAATCACGGCTGGCTGCCGAAGCGCAGCGCTGGCGCACGCTCGAGGCCATCTTCGCGCGCTTTGAAGCGGACATCCGGCAGGCCGTGCCGCGCAGCATCCGCGTCGGCGGTGCGCGCGAGGCGCCGTGGGCCGGCACACTGGGACCGGGGCGGCAGAGTGCGCTGGCCTTCACGCGCGCCGGTGCGGAATTCAGCCTCGAACCTTCACTCGCAGGCCAGCGCGTCGGCTACCGCTGGCGCGATGGCACGATCGAGATCGCCTACTGGCCGCACCTGGACCGCGTCGAAGGCACCGCGCCTGCCGTGTTTGCACTGGCCTCGGATGTCGCCCAGTTCGAACTCGCCTACCTGTCGCGCGATGGCGCATGGCGCGACCGCTGGCCCGGCCCCGACGACGCCGACCTGCCGCGCGCGGTACGCATGACACTTACGCTGGCCGACGGACTGCGCGTCGACCGGGACTTCGTGCTGCGATGAGGCGCACGCAACAGGGCGCCGCGCTGCTGATGGCGATGCTGGTCGCCGCGCTGGTCGCGGTGGTGGCCGTCGCGCTGGCGGCGGACCAGCAACGCTGGCTGGCCGATGTCGCGCACCGCCGCGACCAGGTGCAGGCGCAGTCACTGGCGCTGGCCGGCATCCAGTGGGCGCGCCAGATCCTGCGCGAGGATGCACGTTCGGGATCGCTCGATCACCTGGCCGAACCATGGTCGCTGTCGTTGCCCGCCACGCCGATCGCCAACGGCACGATCGAAGGCCGCATCGAGGACGCGCAGGGCCGCCTGAATCTCAACGCGCTGGCGCGCGACGATCCCGCGGCCAACATCGAGCGCGCGCGACTGGCACGGCTCTTCAGCAGCAAGGGCCTCGCGCCGGCACTGCTCGACGCGATCGGGGATTGGGTCGACCCCGACGCGACGCCGCGCGCCAACGGTGCTGAAGACGCGACCTATGCCTCGGCAACATCGCCGTCATTGGCTGCCAACGCGCCGCTGGTGCGGCCGGCGGAGATCAGCGCCGTGCGCGGCGTGGGCGGCAATGCCTATGCCATCGTCGCGCCGTTCGTCACCGCGCTTCCCGCGATAGCGCCGCTCAACGTCAACACGGCTGCGCCCGACGTGTTGACGGCGGCATTGCCGGACCTGCGCGGCGACGCACTGGCCGGATTGCTGGCCGATCGCGCGCGGGCGCCCTACACCAGTGTCTCCAACTTCCGCTCGCGGCTGCCGATGGGCGTAGCCTTCGCCGACGAAGCGGGGTTCGGCGTGACCAGCAACCACTTCATCGTGACGGTGACATCCCGCCAGGGCGACGCCATCGCGCAGGCGCGGGCACTGCTGAAGCGCGAAGCGCGCGAGGCACCCGTCGTGCTCTGGCAAACCCTCGAGTAGCGGCGCGCGGTTACACTACGCGCGCTCCCTTCTTACGCCTGTCCGCCATGTCCGTTCTCCGCGTCGTGCTCGAAGCGGTACCCCTGCCCGCCCGCGCGGCGGCGTGGGCGCTGTTCGACGCGCACGGGCACCGATTGCGCTCGGGCCACGGCGTCCCGTCGACCTGGCCCGACGCGGCACGCCGCGAAGGTGTGCTGGCGGCGTCCCGCGTTCGCCTGACCTCGCTGCAACTGCCGCCGATGCCGGCCGATCGCGTCGGCGCGGCCGCCGCGTTCGCGCTCGAGGATGTCTTCGCGCGGCCGGCCAGCGAACAGCATCTGCATGTGTCAGCGCGCGATGCGCAGGGTCGCGTCATGGCCACCGTCACGCAGCGCGCGCTGGTCGACGCGCTGTCGCGCGACTTTGCGAGGCTGGTCGCCGAACCGGCGCTGGCGCCGTTGCCCAAGGCCGGTCGCTGGCTTTGGCTGCCGTCGGCCGCCGACGATACGTTCATCCGCCAACCCGACGGCGCCGCGTTTCCGGTGTCGCATCCGCGCGACGCGATGACGTTGCCGACCGAGCTGGCATTGCCGCTGACGCAACCGGGCGTCGGCCACGTGCGCCCCGATGGGGTCGACGTGGCCTTTGCCGTCACCGACGCGCAACTCGAGGCGTGGTCATCCGCCACGCAGGTGCCGTTCGCGCGCGGCGAGCCGTGGCACTGGGATGGCGACGGCGCGAACTTCGCGCGCGTGCCCGACCTGGCGCTGCACGCCACCGCTGCGTCGACGGCCGTTCCTTCCGCGGCACGCCGGACGTGGCGTATCGCCGGCGCAATCGCCGCCATGGCGATCATCGGTGCCGTACTTGCCACGATCATCCAGTGGTCGTGGTTGAGGATCGATCACTGGCGCACGCAACGCGCCATCGTCGCCGTGGCGACCGATGCCGGCGTGACCGGCGTCACCGAGCCCGACGCGGCGGCCACGGCACTCGCCAGGCGCTGGGCCGACGCGCGGCACAAGGCGGCGCGTCCGGTGCCGGGCGATGCCATGCCGTTGCTGGCGCGCGCCGCCCCGGCGCTCGGCGCGCTGCCCGCAGGCGCGCTGAAGAGCGCCACCTTCAGTCCCGGCCAATGGACTTTCGAACTGGGCGTGATGCCACCCTCCGCCGTGACGGCGTTCGAGCAGCAGCTCGCCCATCGCGGCCTGCTGTCGCTGGCCGCCACCAACGCCAGCGGCACGCGGCTTCGCGCCACGCTCGCGCCCGGACTCGACCGGCCATGATCGCCGCCGGGCCGTCCCAAGGCGATCGCCCCCTGGGGGGAGCGGCGCAAAGCGCCGTTCGGGGGGAGCCATGATCGCCGCCGGGCCGCCCCAAGGCGATCGCCCCCTGGGGGGAGCGGCGCGCAGCGCCGTTCGGGGGGGGCCATGATTGCCGCCGCCGCCCACCGCCACGCACCCGGTCTCATGCGGTGGTGG
>JANNNM010000082.1:0-1506 GCA_031398535.1 Betaproteobacteria bacterium
GTCTGTATTGCACAAGTATAACGTCTCTGCCGGGGTGTCCCGGCCAGCCGCCTGACGGACGCACCGTACCGTCAAGCTGTGCTGCACGAATGGTGTACGCATATAGCGTGCCAGCTTGCCTGCCGCGGCTTGCCGCGACCCTGGCTTTGTCGCATGATGCGGGCCCGGGATGGAGAGATCTGCGGCCGCCCGAAGAACCTGCGCCCGCTGTCATCGTGCCCTGATCCGCGCTACGCGCGGCGGGTCCGGTTCTTGCAGAAGGGTGACGTATGGACGCTTTTTCGCACGCCGGCTGACCGGGCTGCCTCATCCCACATGTTCGGATTCGGCAAATCCAATCGCGACCCGCTGGCGGATTTCCGCGCCGCGGAAAAGTGGCTCGTGTCGTTTCCTGTCGGCGATCCGCTGGCGCTGCATACCGAGGTGATCGCCGAACTGGGGCGGATGGCCGAACCGGCCGCCAAGCGCACGCCGCTGCGCCTCGAGGCCATCTTCTACGTCGACGCGCAATGCACCAACCTGCGCAAGAACCTGACCGCGCAGTACATCGAGCATTCGAGCCGAAGCAGCAAGATCGAACACCAGTTGTGGTCGGCGCTGTTCGACCTGACGCAGGCGTTCCTCGTCACCTACAACACCTTCGCGCACGAGGTGTCGCACCATGTCCAGAGCGCCAAGTGGCAGCAGCTGCTGCCCGAGCTCCTGGGCCGGCAGATCATCCACATGGGCCTCGACGCGAAGATCAGGCTTTACCGCTACGAGCAGTGGATCCCGGCCAAGTGGACCGAGCTGCACGCGCTTTTCACGCTGGCCTGCTCGCGCCAGATCGAACGCCAGCAACTGATGGTCGGCCCAGGCGGCCATTCCACGACGATCGAGCACGAGTTCCTGCTGGCGTTGCTGCTGCAGCTGATGAATGCCGGCAACATGACCGCGCGCCATCTCGAATGGGTGGCGGGCGAGCTGGATGAATGGGCCGCGCCGCTGCGACTGTCGCTCGAGCCATCATCGGTCACCTCGTTCTATGTCGACCTCGCGAGCCGTGATGGGCTGCGTCGCCGCGCGCCCCAGCCACTGGAAGGGCGGGTGCTGTTCCTCGACACGCGGCAGCTCCATGCCACGCTGATGCAGAACGTCGTGATGATCGAACAGAAGATCAAGGTGCAGCCGCTGTCCGAGCGCACCGGTAAGCGCAGCGAGCAGCTGGCGCTGCTGACCAAGCTTGCATCGCAGGTCGATCCGGAATTCAAGCCGTTTGCCCGGCGCGGCGAGCGCACGGCGGCTGTGGGCACCGTGGATGCCATCGTCGGCTTCGCGAAGATCTCCGCGTTCCTGAAGGAAGAGGAACTGGCGCCCATCCCGTATGCCGAGCACGGCAAGAGCTTCGGCGGCACGATGGAGCTGGCGGTGTTCGGGCGCATGCGCAACGAAACCGACCGGAAGGTGGAACTCTCACGCCGGCGCCTCGCCTCCTTTGCCGCACCCGGCGGGCCGTGGGAGGTGAAG
>JANNNM010000094.1:0-1605 GCA_031398535.1 Betaproteobacteria bacterium
CCCAGGAAATGGCCACGCTCGGCACCGACGTGGCGCAGGGTGTCGCGCAGGCGCTGGGCCTGAAGGTCGTCCAGCATGAAGTGGGCGACACGGTGGCCGAGCGCATGCACGTCAAGCGCAGCCTGATCCGCCGTGTACGCGAAGGCCAGGCGGGATGGCTCGAGAAGCGCGGCGTCGATGCCGATGTGTTCGCCGTCTACGCCGCGGAGGAAGTCCTGTCGCTGGCGCAGGAAGGCAACATCGTGATCCGCGGCTGGGGCGCCACCAGCATCCTGAAGGGTGTGTCGCACATCCCGCTGGTGCGCGTGTGCGCGCCGATGGCCAACCGGGTGCGGTGGTTGATGGAGCGGCTTGATTCCGACGACGCAGAAATGGCGCGCGAGGAGATCGAGCGGTCGGAAGCCGCGCACATCGCGCGCACGCAACAGACGTTCGGCGTGACGCTCGGCGACCCGTTGCTCTACGACATCGTGCTCAACACGGGCCGCGTCTCCGTGGAGAGCTGCATCGAGCAGGTGATCACACTGTCGCGGCGGCCGGAGTTCCAGCCCACGCCGGCCAGCGCAGCGCAACTTGCAAGTCTCGCGCTGCAGGCGCACATCCGCGCCGCGCTGCTCGCCAACCCCGACACCGCGGAAGTGAGCGTGGCGGCGGATGTGAACGGCGGCGCGGTCACCCTGCGCGGCATCGTGATGAAGCCGGAAGAACGCACGCGCGCGGCGGAGATCGTGGCCGCGGTTCGGGGCGTGCGGTCCGTCGACAACCAGCTGCGGGTGATGGCGTTCGGCACCCGCCGTTTCACCGGCAGCAAGCACCAGGTCTGAACAGGTTCGGGCAGGCATTTTCCGCGCTCCGAACGCAACTGATATATTGTATATTATGTATCTAGTAGCTTTAGTCGGCCGTTTCGCACCTTTGAATTCGCCGGCATGCCGGCACGGGCGCGGACCGCGCCGGGCGGTCATCAGGCGGGCAGCTTCCGCGCGGTGATCCGGCCACTTACTTTCAGGAGCCCACCATGTCCACCGTAACCGCCGCCAAGCCGGCCCCGACCGCCGCCGACGCGCCGACGAGTGCCGCCGTCGTCCAGGAAATCGACGGCTTCCAGCTCGTCATCGAGGCCCTGAAGCTCAACGGCATCGACACGATCTTCGGCCTCCCCGGCATTCCGATCACCGACCTCACGCGCCGCATGCAGAAGGAAGGCCTGCGCGTGATCGCGTTCCGGCACGAGCAGAACGCCGGCTATGCCGCGTCGATCGCCGGCTTCCTCACGCAAAAGCCCGGCATCTGCCTGACCGTATCCGCGCCCGGATTCCTGAACGGAGTCACCGCGCTCACGCACGCGACGGTCAACTGCTTCCCGATGATCATGATCAGCGGCTCCTCCGAGCGCGAGATCGTCGACCTGCAGCAGGGCGACTACGAGGAAATGGATCAGCTCGCGATCGCCAAGCCGCTGTGCAAGGCCGCGTTCCGTGTCCTGCATGCCGAAGACATCGGCGTGGGCGTCGCGCGCGCGATCCGCGCCGCCGTGTCGGGCCGCCCAGGCGGCGTGTACCTCGACCTGCCGGCCAAGTTGTTCCCGCAGGCGTTGGAACACGT
>JANNNM010000098.1:0-5358 GCA_031398535.1 Betaproteobacteria bacterium
CTGTGTGGCGCGTTTTCCGCATGTGAGCGCGGCCACCCGAGCGGTGCTGGCCGCCTATCTCGGCGAGCGCGACCGGATGGGGTCGCTGCTGACGCAGGCGCGCGCGGCCCGGGACATGGAGCTCATGCAGGCGGCCATCCATCCCGCGCTCGACCCGTATGCGCGGGATACCGAGGTGCAGCGATTGCTTCCCATCGGTGGGTACGCGGGGCTGCGCTGAGCGGTGCCAGGCACGCTGCCACGACGGCCGGTTCCCCCTTCGACCCCCTCGATTGCTGGCACCGAGCCCTACAGGTGGCGGGTTTGCTTTTCGTAACTTTATGATTTATAATCGCAAACCTGCTATCGCGCCGCGGTATCACCCGCCGCCCGCCAGCTTTAAGCCTTTTTCCTTTGCCCTAACCAAGGATACGTGCCGTGATCGAAACCATGAAATGCCTCAAGAAATATGGTCAACGGCTCGATTTGGAAATTGCCAAGGAGATGGGCCTGCCCTTGGCCACCGTCCGCCAGAAGCTCTCCGCGCTGGCCGCGACGGGTGCGGTCATCACCTGCACGCTGACGCGATTCGAGAACGGCAAGCAGATCGATGCGTGGCAATGCCGCGTGTCGGGTTACGTGCCGCCGTTGGCGCCGGGCCGCAAGGCCAAGGCCGCCGCGTAGTTCGCGCCTGCAGCAACCGGCCGCGCCGTTGCCGTGGCCGTTGCAGCAGGGGTGCCGCTGGCACCCTTGGGCCGGCATTGTCCTGCCGCGAATGCATGGTTTAGAGTCGCGCATGCAAACGAAACATGCCGTACTGGCCCTGGCGCTCGTCGCCATCCTGTCCACGAGCTGCGGCGGCGGATCCGACGACACTCCACCCCCATCGCTCGGCGCGCCGCCGCCTTCGCTGGCCGCGCCGACGCCCTTGTCCCTGGTCGTGCTGGGCGATTCCATCGCCTCCGGCGAGGGCATCAACTACGGCTACGAGTACTACACCGGGCATCCCAACGAGTGGTACGGGGGCGTCGTCAATCCGGTGTGGCAGGGTGCCTACCAGCTGTGCCACGACTCCGCGCTGGCCTACGGCGACGTGCTGGCACCGCAGATCGGCGCGACGCTGACCAAGTTCGCGTGCACCGGGTCCACGTTCGACAACGGCATCGCGTTCGACCGGCGCTACGCGGGTGTGTTGTACCGGCCCGCGCAGTTCGGCAACTGGCTCGGCCAGAGCAATCTCAACCCGGCCTATGACGCAGCCAAGCCCGATGTCGTGATCATCACGCTGGGCGCCGACGACGTGAGCTTTGCGGACATCTTCACGTTCTGCGCCACCGGTTATACGGACGCCGCGCAGGTGGCGGCCATTGCCTCGATGCCCGATCGTTCCAGGCAATTGCGCGCCAACTTCGCGAAGAAATTTCCAACCAAGGAGGCGTGGCTCAATCGCGCACCACGCGCCGCGTCGTCATCCTATTGCACCGAGGCCGACCCCGGCGCGCCGATCATCAGCCTCTTCTGGGACCCGATCAACAGCGGCCTGATCGCGGGCCACTACAAGAGCCTGGTCGCAGCGATCAAGGCGCGCGGGGCGCTGGCCGGCAAGGTGCCGCGGATCATCTTCACCACGTATCACCAGCCGCTGCCGGGGCCGTTGCAATCCAACGACTGCCTCGACATGGGCGACATCTCGCGCGCCGAATCCAATTACCTGATCACGCTGCAGAACACGCTGAAGGCCACGCTGATTGCGGCCGTCAGCGGCATCGAGGGCGTGTCGGTCGCCGATATCTCGGGCGTGGTCGCGGGGCACGAATACTGCACGAGCGACCCGTGGGCCTACGGCTTGAGCGTGCTGCTGCACAACGACGACAGCCTGGCACCGTTCCACCCGACGCCGAAGGGGCAGGCGGCCATCGCTGCAATGCTGAAGCAGCAGTTCTGACGCGCGCTACGGCGCTGGCACCGCCGGTGCGCCCGCCGCGTGGCATCCGGCGATGTAGCCGAAGGTCATGGCCGGGCCGAGATTGATGCCGCCCGACGGATAGTGCCCGCCCATCACGCTGGCCATGTCGGTGCCCACGGCATACAGTCCCGCAATGGGCTGCGCCGCGCGATCGAGCACCTGCGCGAATTCATTGGTCTTGAGGCCCGCGAACGTGCCGAAGCAGCCCGGCATCACCTTCACCGCATAGAACGGACCCTGCTCGATGGGCGCGACGCACGGGTTGGCGCCGCCATGCGTGGCGTCGCCCTGCTTGCGGTTGTAGGGCGTGGAGCCGCGACCGAAGGCCGGGTCCTCGCCACGGCGCGCGTGCTCGTTGTAGGCGTCGACCGTTTCGACCAGCGCGGCCGGCGCGATCCCGCACTGGCGCGCCAACGCATCGATCGTGTCGGCGCGCAGCAGGTAGCCGCTGCGCACGAACGCACCGACGGGAATGGGGAAGGGCCGCGCGTGGCCCAGTCCGTAGCGCCGCTGGAACCGGTGATCGCAGATCAGCCACGACGCGACTTCATGCCCTGAAGGTGCGTGCACCACCATGGCGGCCGTGTAGTCGTAGTAGCCATCCGCTTCGTTGACGAAGCGCTTGCCGGTCGCCAGCACGCCGATCAATCCGGGCTTGGCGCGATCGATGATGTGCGGAAAGTGGCCTATGGTGCCGTCGGCGTGCGTGACGCGCGAGACCGGTGCCCACGCGACCGGGGACGCGAGATCGGTCGCCAAGACGCCACCCGCCGACTCGCCGAGCGTGATGCCGTCGCCGGAGCAACTCGGCGGGGGCAGCGCCAGGTGCTCGTGCCCGGTCGGCGTGCGCGGAAACAAGGCACGGCGACGTTCGATGTCGTGGGGAAAGCCACCGGCAGCCAGGACCACCCCTTTCGCAGCCCGTATCGCCACGATGCCTTGCGCGGTGTCGACCATCGCGCCGCGCACGGTTCCGTCCTCGATGATCAACCGTGTCGCCGGAGACGAGTCCAGCATCGTGACGCCCAGGTCATCGGCCGATTTGGCCAACCGCGCGATCAGTGCAACGCCGTTCACCAGTTGCATCGCGCGGCCGTACCGCGCCAGGTCCCACAGGTGGCGCGCGAACCGCTTGGTGACATGCACGAACGACTTGCCGGAGCGCGACATGTTGAGGAACGCGGCCAGATCCGCCCCCGCCATGATCGGCATGCCGATGAACGACGTCTCGCGCATCGTCCTGCGCAGCCGGTGGATCAGCGGACCCAGCGTCCTGCCATCGAGAGGTGCGGCAATCAGCTGGTGTCCTGCCGTCCCGGCGCCGGGCACGTTGCCATGAATGTCCGGAATGGCATTGCCGTCGACGAACTGCAGCGTGGTGTGAGCCTCGAAGAACGCGATCATCGGCGGACCGTGGTCAAGGAACGCATCGACGCGCGCCGGATCGTAGCGCGCGCCCAGCTCATGCCTGAGATACGTCCGCGGCTGCCGGGGGTCCTCGTGGATGCCGGCACGCCGGGCGAGCGGGTTGCCCGGTACCCACATCCACCCCCCCGACCACGCGCTGGCGCCCCCCAGCACCGCATCCTTCTCCACGACAATGACCTTCTGCCCATGGAAGGCCGCAGTAACCGCGCAGGCAAGTCCCGACGCGCCGGACCCGATGACCAGCAGGTCGCAGTGCATCGTGCTTGGCGGTGACATGGACGAAGGCAGGACAGGCTTGGTCGCGGACAGGGTTCAATGCGATCATGCGGGATTGCGCAGGACTTGGATACCGTTTGCCTACCCGTCCGCGGTCCTGCATTCCCAACGTTTCCGGAAATCATTGATGAATAGCAAGCGATTTTTCGCCTTCGCGTTGCCTTGCCTGTTGGCCGCATGGACCCTTCAAACCGCGGCCGCGCCCGCTGCGAAAGGCAACTACGAGGCCTCGCCAAAATTGCCCGGCACCGTCCTGGTACCCCCCGAGCTGCTGAAGGGCCCGCTGCACACCGTGGCCGAGCCGGTGTCGCTCGATGGTTACTTCGGCCGCTTCGTCATCGAGTCGAAGTTCGGCAAGTTCAATGTAGTCGGCGTGAAGATGCTGGCCATTCGCGTCCACGAGCTGGCGGCCATCGAGGCCCTGCAGCAAGTGCAAAGCAGCCAGGCCTTCCAGGATTCGCTGTTGCGCGCGGCGGCCGCGCCGGTGCAGTTCGTGCAGAGCGCGGTCACCGATCCACTCGGCACGGTCGAGAATGTCGGCGCGGGCCTGGGCTCGGTGCTGGGCCGCGTCGGCTTCTTCGCGCGTTCCACCGCGCAGTCGATCGCCGACAGCTCGTCTGATCGCAACAATCCGCAGCAGCCGTCCACGCTGCCGGCCGCGCCAGCCGGCGAGACGATGCCGTCGGGGTTCACCGGCGATCCCTTCGGCTACAACAAGGCACGCCGCGATTGGGCACGCCAGCTCAACATCGATCCGTACACGACCAACCCGGTGCTGCGTCCGCTGCTCGACAACGCGGCAGCGGCGAGCTTTGCCGGCAGCTTCGCGATCAACACGGCGCTGGGTGCCGTCTCGATGCCGGCCAACATGGTTGTCGAATTCGATACGACGGTGCGCGACTCCGTGTGGAACCAGCCGGCACTCGACCTGACGCGGCAGAACGAGTCGCAGTTGCTGGCGCTGGGCGTGGACGCTCGCCTCGCCCGCGACTTCCTGCGCAACCGCTGGTTCACGCCGACGGTGCAGACTGCCTTGGTCACCGCGCTGGCCGGCATGAGCGACGTCGCCGGCGTGCAGGGCGTGATCGCCACCGCCGCGCAGATGCAGGGCGAGGTGCGCGCGCGTTTCCTCGTCGAATCGATCCGGATGCTGCGCGCCGTGCATGACAAGGAAGGCGGACTGCGCCGGATCAGGATGAGCGTGATGGTACCGGTGGGTGTGAAGGTCGATGATTCGCTGGTGATCGCGGCGGCCGTCGACTACGTGTATTGGGACGCCGTCGCCGCCGAGTTCTCGCAGCGCAAGAACGTGAGCGGCAAGCGGCGCGTGTTGCTGCTGGCCGGCAAGTCCAGCGAGCGGGCAGCGAAGGAACTCGACAAGGCGGGCTTCACGGTGAAGGCGGGATTGCGTCCCTGACCGTTGCTACCAGGGCGCACACATCGCCACGCCGGAGGGCCCGTAGCCTTCCGGTAGCCAGCCCGACGCCACCATCCTTTCGCGTAGTTCGGGCCACATCGTGTAGCGATGGTTTGCGTCTGGGCGGTTGTTGTAGAGACGGTAGACGGGCGTGGTCCGATTGGGGCACAGACCTTCCACAACGCTTGGCAGCTGCACCCCGAAGATGGCGGCAGACTCGTCGATCCAGGCGGCGGAGAAGCGATCGCGAACCGCCTGGCATTCGACAGGCGATGCCGAATAGAAGTGGGAG
>JANNNM010000102.1:0-1193 GCA_031398535.1 Betaproteobacteria bacterium
CCCAGCAGGATCGGGCCTAGCGTGACGCCACCGCCGGACGACACCTTCAGCAGGTTGAATGAGATATTGGCGGCATCCACCGTCGGCATGATCAGCAGGTTGGCCTCGCCCTTCAACCGCGAGTTGGGCATCACCGCCATCCGCACTTCCTCGGACAGCGCGGCGTCACCATGCATCTCGCCGTCGCACTCGAGGTCGGGGTCGAGTGCGGTGACCAGTGCCAGCGTGGCCTGCATCTTGCGCGACTGCGCATCGTTGGCGGAGCCGAAGCTCGAGTGCGACAGCAGCGCCACCTTCGGCTCGATACCGAACCGGCGAATTTCCTCCGCCGCCAGCAACGTGATCTCCGCCAGCTGCTCGGCCGTCGGATTGTCGTTGACGTAAGTGTCGGCGATGAAGATGGTGCGATTCGTCAGCATCAGCGCGTTCATCGCCGCGTAGGTCTTCACGCCGCGGCGCAAGCCGATGACCTGGTCGATGAACGTGCGATGCAGGTCGTGCGTGCCGAAGGTGCCGCACAGCATGCCGTCGGCGTCGCCGCGATGAATGGCCATCGCGCCGATCAGCGTGTGGCGGCGGCGCATCTCGATCTTCGCGTAATCCTGCGACACGCCGCGGCGCTGCGTGAGACGCCAGTACTCGGTCCAGTAGTCGCGATAGCGCTCGTCCCACTCCGGGTTGATGACGTCGAGATTCTTGCCGGGTGTCAGCCGCAATCCGAAGCGCTCGATCCGTTGCTCGATCACACTAGGACGGCCCACCAGGATGGGCCGCGCCAGGCCCTCGTCCACCACCACCTGCACGGCGCGCAGCACCCGTTCATCCTCGCCCTCGGCGTACACGATGCGCTTCGGCGACTTCTTCGCGGCCGCGAAGATGGGCTTCATCAACAGGCCCGAGTGGTACACGAACTGCGTCAGCTTGTCCTTGTACGCCGCCATGTCGGCGATCGGCCGCGTCGCCACCCCCGAGTCCATCGCCGCCTTCGCCACCGCGGGCGCGATCTGCACGATGAGGCGCGGGTCGAACGGCTTGGGGATGAGGTACTCGGGACCGAAGCGCAGGTTCTCGATGTCGTACGCATGCGCGACGATGTCCGATTGCTCGGCCATTGCGAGGTCCGCGATCGCCCGCACGCAAGCGAGCTTCATCTCCTCGTTGATCGTGGTCGCGCCGACATCAAGCGCGCCGCG
>JANNNM010000161.1:0-3435 GCA_031398535.1 Betaproteobacteria bacterium
GGCCTGTGCCTCAAATCGGGCAACGCGACCATCCTGCGCGGCGGCTCGGAAGCCATCCGCAGCAATCGCGCCATTGCCGCATGCGTGCACCAGGGCCTACGCGCCGCCGGCTTGCCGGAGCATGCGGTGCAGGTGGTCGCCACGACGGACCGCGCGGCGGTCGGCCACATGATCACCGATGAAGAACACGTCGACGTCATCGTCCCGCGCGGCGGCAAGAGCCTGATCGAACGGATCAGCCGCGATGCCAAGGTGCCGGTGATCAAGCATCTCGATGGCGTGTGTCACGTCTATGTCGATGCCGATGCCGATGTGGGCATGGCGGTCCGCATCGCCGACAACGCGAAGACGCAGCGCTACTCGCCGTGCAACACGATGGAAACGCTGCTGGTGCACGCTGCCATTGCTGCGCGCGTGCTGCCGCCGCTGGCCGCGATCTACGCCGCCAAGGGCGTGGAGATGCGCGGTTGCGATCGCTCGCGGGCGCTGGTGCCGGCCATGAATCCCGCCACCGAGGACGACTGGTACGCCGAGTACCTGGCGCCCATCCTGGCCATTCGCGTCGTCGATTCGCTCGACGAGGCGATGAACCACATTGCGCAGTACGGCTCCCAGCACACCGATGCGATCGTCACCGAACACTACGGGAACGCACGGCGGTTCCTGCGCGAAGTCGACTCGAGCTCGGTGCTGGTGAACGCGTCGACGCGCTTTGCCGACGGCTTCGAGTTCGGCCTGGGCGCGGAGATCGGCATCTCCACCAACAAGCTGCATGCGCGCGGCCCGGTGGGGCTCGAGGGCCTTACCAGTCAGAAGTGGGTCGTCCTGGGGTCGGGGCAGATCCGGACGTAGGTGCTTGCATCGCGTGCCCGGTCGCGGCCGCGCAATCCCGTTGTCGTTGTGCGCGCAATTGAACCAAGGCGGATGAACCGGTATGTTGGACCGCATGACGCGCAGCAACCTGGCCGCCCTATGCCTGGCACTATGCGGCGCGGCAAGTGCGGCCGATCCGGCCAAGGTCCTCCGCCTGGCCACCAACGACCTCGACTCCCTCGATCCGCACCAGTGGCAGAGCTCGTCCGCCAACGACATCGGCTTCGGAATCTTCGAGGCACTGTACGAGTGGGACTACCTGGCGAGCGCACCTGACCTGGTGCCGCGGACCGCAGCCGGCCCGCCGGAGATCTCCGCTGACGGCAAGGTGTGGACGATCCGGATCAAGCCGAAGATCCACTTCACGGACGACCCGGCGTTCGGTGGCAAGCCGCGCGAACTCGTGGCGCAGGACTATGTGTACTCGATCAAGCGAGTGCTGGACCCGAACCTTTCGCGTGGCGGATCGCCGTTCCTGTCCGACCTCATCGTCGGGATGCGCGCGCAGGTGGAGGCCGCCAGCAAGCCCGGCGCCAAGCTCGACTACGACGCCTCCGTCGAAGGGCTGCGCGCGCTCGACCGCTACACGCTGCAGTTCAAGCTCCTCGAAGCCAATTACCCGGTCATGCGCGGTGCGCTCGAATCGGCGAGTGCGGTTGCGCGCGAAGTGGTGGCGGCGGCCGGCGGGGACATCCAGACGCGCGCCGTCGGCACCGGCCCGTATCGCCTGAAGGAGTGGAAGCGCGGCTCGCGCCTCGTGCTGATTGCCAACCCCAACTACCGGACGCTGGCGTTCCCCGAGAACAATGAGCCCGCCAACGCGGCGCTGGTGCGCGCGATGCGCGGCAAGCGCCTGCCGCAGATCGGCACCATCGAGTTCAGCGTGATCGAGGAGATGCAGCCGCGGCTCCTCGAATTCCAGAGCGGAGCGCTCGACATCGCCGCCTTGCGCGGGAGTGGTCCGTTGCCGCTGCTCAAAGGGGTCGAGGTCGACCCCGCGCTCGCGGCGCGCGGCATCCGCCGCGACACCTATCCGTACACCACGCGCTCGGTGCACTTCAACATGAACGACCCGGTGGTGGGCGGAATGGGCAACGATCACGTCGCGTTGCGGCGGGCGATCGCGCTGGGGTTTGACGCCGCGAAGGCGAGCAAGGTCGTCTACGCAGGGCAGGCCACGCAGGCCAGCCAGATGCTGCAGCAGGGCGCGGCCGGCTACGACCCGGCCCGCGCCGGCAAGACGCGCTACGACCCCGCCGCCGCCAACGCGCTGCTCGATCGCTTCGGCTACGGCAAGCGCGGGCCCGACGGGATGCGCCTTGCGCCAGACGGCAAGCCGCTCGTGCTCACGCTGTCGACGTTCAGCGGCACGCAGTGGCGCGAGCTGCAGACGCTGTGGAAGCAGGACATGGCAGCGATCGGCCTCAGGATGGAGTTTCGCTCGCTGCCTCCCACCGATCTCTTCAGGGAATCGGCGCAGGGCAAGTTCCAGCTCACGGCGTTGGGACGCGGCTCGTCGCCGACGGGTCTCGAGCTCATCACGCTGTACAGCCGGCAGCCGCCCGACACCAACGTCACGCGTTTCAACCACGAAGGCTACGATCGCGCGCTCGCCAAATTCATGCGCGCGGGCACCGAGCCGGAACGGCTGACGATCACGCGCGGGATGAACGACATCGTGGACCAGTACGTGCCGATCATGCCGATGGTGGTGGAGCTGGAGAGCGCGTTCGTGCAACCCTGGGTGATGGGCTTTCGCGGCTCGCCCTACGTCACGTACTATTTCCAGTACCTGGACCTCGACGTCGGCAAGCAGAAGGCAGCGGGCAAGCGGTAGGGTTGCACCGGCGTGTTCAGCTGGCGTACGCTTCGTCGGACCGAGCCCACCTTGTCGCGCCCCTGGCCCAAAGGAATTCATGTCAACTCGCCCAATGCCGGGACCCGCGCGAACCGATGCAGCGGCCGCCGGTGAGATCACCCTTCGCATCAACGATCGCGATCACCGCGTAACCGTCAAACCCTGGGAAACGCTGCTCGACCTGCTCCGGAATCGCATTGGGCTGACGGGAACCAAGAAGGGCTGCGATCAAGGTCAGTGCGGCGCGTGTACCGTACTCATCGACGGGCGTCGCATCAACGCCTGCCTCGTGCTGGCGATCGCCAAGGACGGCGCAAGCATCACCACGATCGAAGGTCTGGGAAGCCCGGAGCGCCTGCATCCGCTGCAACAGGCGTTTGTCGACCACGACGCGCTGCAATGCGGCTATTGCACGCCTGGCCAGATCTGTTCCGCGGTCGGACTGATGGCGGAAGGCCACGCGAAGACACGCGACGAGATCCGCGAACTCATGAGCGGCAACCTGTGCCGCTGCGGCGCGTACACCAACATCGCGGACGCGATCGAGTCGGTGCTCCGACCGAAGACATCGACGTGAACCACTTCGACTATGTGCGCGCGGAAACGGTCGCCGCGGCGGTCGCGGCATTGCAGCGGCCGGGGGCGAAACTCCTGGCAGGGGGTACGAATCTCGTCGACCTGATGAAGTACAACGTGACGAAGCC
>JANNNM010000252.1:0-4875 GCA_031398535.1 Betaproteobacteria bacterium
GATCGAGTGCATCGACGAGATCGCGGACCTGCAGGGCATCAAGGCCGACGTGGCGGCCATCACGGCCAGCGCAATGCGTGGCGAGATCGAGTTCGCGGAAAGCCTGCGGCGGCGCGTGCGCCTGCTGGCGGGTTTGCCCGAAGCTGCGTTGCTGCGCGTGTACGACGAGCGCCTGCGCATCATGCCGGGCGCTGCGCGCATGCTGGCCGGCTTCCGCGCCGTCGGCGCGAAGACATTGCTGGTCTCGGGCGGTTTCACGTTCTTCACCGAGCGCCTGAAGGCACGGCTGCAGCTCGATCACACACTGGCCAATACGTTGCAGGTGAAGGACGGCAAACTCACCGGCGAAGTCGAGGGCGCGATCGTCGATGCGCAGGCCAAGGCCAAGATGGTGGCAGAATGGAAACTGAAGTACGCGGGCAGCGATGGCCTGGTAGTGACGCTGGGCGACGGCGCCAATGACCTGCCGATGTTCGCGGTGGCCGATGTGTCCATCGCCTATCGCGCCAAGCCGGTCGTGCGGGCTGCGGCGACGCACACCATCGACCACTGCGGCCTCGATGCCGCGCTGAATTACTTCAGCTGACGTCAGGCCTCATCCATCCAGGTCATCTGGATGGCTTCGAGGATCTTCTCGCCGCTGCGCGCGGGATCGTCCGTAAACCCCGGCAGTTCGCAGACCCAGCGATGCAGGTCGGTGAAGCGCACCAGCTGCGGGTCCACGTCCGGGTGGGCTTCGGCCAGCGCGATGGCGATCTCGCGCGTATCGGTCCAGCGCAGCGCCATCAGCGGCCCTCCTTCGCGTGGTTGATCGTGTAGCGCGGGATCTCGATCACGAGTTTCTTGTCCTCGACGATCGCCTGGCACGACAGCCGCGACTTCGGCGACAGCCCCCACGCGCGATCGAGCAGGTCGTCCTCGTCCTCGGTGGACGGCGGCAGCGAATCGTAGCCCTCGCGCACGATCACGTGGCACGTCGTGCACGCGCATGACTTCTCGCACGCGTGCTCGACGACGACGCCATGGTCAAGCAGGTTGTCGAGGATGGAGCGCCCGGGCTTGGCCTCGAAGGTGGCACCTTCCGGGCAGATCTCGACATGGGGCAGGACGACGATCTCAGGCATCGCGATTCAATCCGAGAGTGCATCGATGCGCTGGCCCTTCAGGGCCTTCGCGACGCTGCGATCCATGCGCCGCTGCGCAAATTCGGCGGTGGCCCGGTTCACACCTTCCACTGCAGCCCGCAACGCCATGTGATCCGATCCCGAGCGTACGACCGCGAGGCGCGCCAGTTCCTGCTCGATCGCCGCGCGCTCCGCCGCATCCAGCAACGTGCCGTCGGCCGCCAGCGCAGCGCGCGTGGCCTCGGCGATCTGGTCGGCGTCCACCTGGGCTTCGGTCAGGGCGCGTACCTGCATGTCGGAGGCGGCGTGCGCGAACGAGTCCTTGAGCATCGTGGCGATCTCGGCATCGGACAGCCCGTAGGACGGCTTCACCGCGATCGTCGCTTCGATGCCGGTGGTTTCCTCGCGCGCGGCCACGTCGAGCAGGCCGTCGGCGTCCACCTGGAACGTGACGCGGATGCGCGCGGAACCGGCCACCAATGCCGGGATGCCGCGCAATTCGAAGCGCGCCAGCGACCGGCAATCGGCCACGCGCTCGCGTTCGCCCTGCACCACGTGAATGGCCATCGCGGTCTGGCCGTCGCGCGCCGTCGTGAACTCCTGCGCCCGCGCGACGGGAATGGTGGCGTTGCGCGGGATGATCTTCTCGGTCAGGCCGCCCAGTGTCTCGAGGCCTAGTGAAAGCGGGATCACGTCGAGCAGCAGCCAGTCCTCGCCGCGTTCGCGGTTGCCGGCCAGCTTGTTGGCCTGCACGGCGGCGCCCAGCGCGACGACTTCATCGGGATTGAGGTTGGTGAGCGGCGGCGACCCGAAGTACTCCGCCACGGCACGCCGCACCTGTGGCATCCGCGTGGCGCCACCCACCAGCACGACACCCTTGATGTCAGCGGGTGCCAATTTCGCGTCGCGCAGCGCGCGCTTCACCGGCTGCAAGGTCTTCGCCACCAGGTTGGCGGTGATCTCGGTGAAGATGGCCTTGGTCAGTCGGAGGTTCACGGCCGTGCCATCGGCCAGCGTGGCGAAAATGGGCGCCGACTCGTGGTCCGACAGGTTTTCCTTGGCCTCGCGCGCCACCACCAGCAGCGTGCGCGAATCGGCGGGGGACAGCGGCGGCAGCTTCGCGGCCTCGATGATCCAGCAGAACACGCGATGGTCGAAATCGTCACCACCCAGCGCCGAATCGCCGTTGGTGGCCAGCACTTCGAACACGCCCTTCGACAGGCGCAGGATCGAGATATCGAACGTGCCGCCGCCAAGGTCGAACACCGCGTAGACGCCCTCCGCCGCATTGTCGAGGCCGTAGGCAATGGCCGCAGCCGTGGGCTCGTTCAGCAACCGCAACACCGGCAGGCCAGCCAGGCGCGCCGCGTCCTTGGTGGCCTGGCGCTGCGCATCATCGAAGTACGCCGGCACGGAGACCACGGCCGCTTCCACCGGACCGCCCAGCGCGTCGCGCGCGCGTTCGGCCAGGGCGCGCAGCAGATCGGCCGACACTTCCACGGGTGACTTCACACCGGCGCGCGTCCCGATGCGCACCATGCCCGGCCCGTCGACGAAGCGATACGGAAAGCGCCGTGCATCCGCCAGGTCGGCGAGACCGCGGCCCATCAGGCGCTTGACCGAGATGATCGTGTTCTGCGGGTCGGTGGACTGGTGCTCCATTGCCGTGTAGCCGGTGTCCACGCCATCGTCGCGATACCGGACGATCGACGGCACCAGCGGGCGGCCATCATCGTCCGGCAGCACCACGGCCAGGCCGTTGCGCACCGTCGCGACCAGCGAGTTGGTGGTGCCGAGGTCGATGCCCACCGCGCGCTTGCGCGCATGCGGGACCGGCGCTTCGCCGGGTTCGGAGATCTGGAACAGCGCCACGTCAGTCCTTCATGCGTCAAGCGCGCCGAGCATCGCATCGATGTCCTCGGCAAGCTTCGCGAGAAATGTCAGTTCGCGTACCCGGGTGCGCGCTGCCGCGTAGGCCTGCTCGCCGTCGAGCACCTGCGCGAGCTGGTCTTCCAGGGCGCGGGCTTCGGCGCGCACCTGCGTCAGCAGCGACGTCAGGGTTGCCTCGTCGCCCGCCGCCTGCGCGTCGCTGGCCGCCTCGCGACGTTCGAGCTGTTGCTCGAGGAACGCGATGGGCAACGCCGTGTCGCGCTCATTCACGGTCTCGATACCATGCAGGCCCAGCAGGTACTGCGCCCGGCGCACCGGGTCGCGCAGCGACTGGTAGGCCTCGTTGACGCGCGCCGAGGATTGCAGCGCCACTCGGCGCTCCGCATCCGACCCGCCTGCAGCGCTGTCGGGATGCACCTCCACCTGCAGCGCGCGATAGGCCGCATCGAGCGCGGCCGCGTCGAAGCGATACTGCGCCGGCAGGCCGAAGAGTTCGAAGTGGTTGCGGGAGAAATCGATCATGTCAGCGCTTGTCGGCATCAGCAAAAGGGGCGGCCACGCCGCCCCTTGCCCGAATGGCGACGCCCGGGTTCAGACGTTGAAACTTTCACCACACCCGCACTCGTCCTTGACGTTGGGGTTGTTGAACTTGAAGCCTTCGTTCAGGCCCTCGCGCGCGAAGTCGAGCTCCATGCCGTCGAGATAAGGCAGGCTCTTCGGATCCACGACCACAGTGACGCCGTGGCTTTCGAAGCGCAGGTCTTCCGGCTTGGTTTCGTCGGCGTATTCGAGCTTGTAGGCAAGGCCCGAGCAGCCGGTGGTGCGCACGCCCAGCCGCAGCCCCACGCCCTTGCCGCGCTTGGCGATGTGCGCCGCGACGTGTTGCGCGGCGGTTGCCGTGAGAGTGACGCTCATGATCGAAGCTCCGGTTCAGTCGGCCGCGAGCTTGGCATCGACATCGACGCCATGCTTCTTGCGGTAATCCGCCACCGCGGCCTTGATCGCGTCTTCCGCGAGGATCGAGCAGTGAATCTTGACCGGCGGCAGCGCCAGTTCCTCGGCGATCTGCGTATTGCGGATGGTCATCGCTTCGTCGAGCGTCTTGCCCTTCACCCATTCGGTGACGAGCGACGACGACGCGATGGCCGAACCGCAGCCGTAGGTCTTGAACTTGGCATCCTCGATGATGCCGTCCGCCCCGACCTTGATCTGCAGCTTCATCACGTCGCCGCAGGCCGGCGCGCCGACCATGCCGGTGCCCACGTCGTCGGCGTCCTTCGACAGCGAGCCCACGTTGCGCGGATTTTCGTAGTGATCGAGAACTTTTTCGCTATAAGCCATGATGCAACTCCTTCGAAATCAGTGCGCGGCCCAGACCACGGAATTGAGGTCGACGCCGTCCTTGTGCATTTCCCACAGCGGGGACAGTTCGCGCAGCTTGCCCACCTTGCGCTTGAGAAGGTCGATCGTGTAATCCACGTCGGCCTCGGTCGTGAAGCGGCCGATCGTGAAGCGAATGGAACTGTGCGCCAGTTCGTCGCTGCGGCCCAGCGCGCGCAAGACGTATGACGGTTCCAGCGACGCCGATGTGCACGCGGAGCCGGACGACACCGCGATGTCCTTGATCGCCATGATCAGCGACTCGCCTTCGACAAAATTGAAGCTGGCGTTGAGGTTGTGCGGCACACGCTTTTCCATGTCGCCGTTGACGTAGACCTCCTCGATATCGGAGAGGCCTTTCCACAGCCGGTCGCGCAGCATGCGGATACGCTCGTTCTCCGCGGCCATCTCGACCTTCGCGATGCGAAACGCCTCGCCCATGCCGACGATCTGGTGCGTGGGCAGTGTGCCCGAGCGCATG
>JANNNM010000276.1:0-1794 GCA_031398535.1 Betaproteobacteria bacterium
AAGCCTCGCCTGCAGACGGGGGTTGTGTCTTCAATCGATCGAATGACCTTAATTCATCGCACTCAGGCGTTCGTACAGAAACTCGGGCGGGAAATCGGCGCCGTCCAGCCAGGCGATCGAGGCCAGCCCGTAATCGAGATAGAACGTGGAGAATTTGTCGGGGTCGCGCAGCGATGTACGTTCGTCGCCGTAGAGTTCATCCGCCAGATCCACCACACCTTTTCGTCCGTCGTTGAATTCCAGCCAGACCTTGTAATCACCGAGATAACGCGCTTCCACAACATGCCGGGGTGATGACTCGTAACGTGGCAAGGGGTCCTACCTTTCGCGAGATGGACGAGGAGCCTGCGACTACCAAAACGCCGGAAACCGGCCCGGGAAAAGTGGGTGCGCGGATGCTCTCGCGCACCTCCCGGATCAAATCCCTGCTTCGGGCCGTTGGCGGTATTCCGCTTGCGGCCCGGGCTGGTATTGCTTCCAGCCCTTTCGGTACTGCTGGCCCCTGTCGTTCTCAGCGCGCTTGTCGCGCGTTCCTGTCTGGGTGAATCGCGGGGGTCGTGCTCAACGCCGTTCGTGCCGCGCGGCTCATGATTTCAGCCGCTGCTGTCGCGCGAACGGTTCACCGAATCTCGTCGAATGTTGGTTACTGGCAGGCCTCGCATTCAGGGTCGTCGATGGCGCAGAACTTCGGCGCCACTTCATCAACGACGGCCGACTTGCTCGAACCGCTGGAGGCGGCACTGGCATTGGCCGTGGTGGCGGCGCTGGCAAAGCCGGCCCCGGCCGAGACGGCATTCAACTCACCGCCGCGGCCGGTGGACTTCTCCGCCGACGTGGCGGCCAGCGTGCGCAGGTAATACGTGGTCTTCAAGCCGCGCAGCCATGCATGCTTGTACGTTTCGTCGAGCTTCTTGCCCGAGGCGCCGGCCATGTAGATGTTGAGGCTCTGCGCCTGGTCGATCCACTTCTGGCGGCGCGCGCCGGCTTCGATGAGCCACTTGGTGTCGACCTCGAATGCGGTGGCGTAGAGCTCGCGCATCTCGGCGGGCACACGGTCGATCTTGGCGAGCGAGCCGTCGAAGTACTTGAGGTCGGCGACCATCACTTCGTCCCACTGGCCGATGGCCTTGAGATCGCGGACCAGCTGCTCGTTGACGACCGTGAACTCACCGGAGAGGTTGCTCTTGACGTAGATGTTCTGGTACTCGGGCTCGATGGATGCGGCCACGCCGATGATGTTGGAGATGGTCGCGGTGGGCGCAATGGCCACGCAATTGGAATTGCGCATGCCGTGCTCCCTGATGCGGCCGCGCAGTTCCGTCCAGTCCATGCCGGAGGACTCGTCGATCTCGACGTAACCGCCGCGCTCGTCGCGCAGCAGCTTCAGCGTGTCCTGCGGCATCAGGCCGCGGTCCCACAGGCTGCCGGCGTACGAGGAATAGCGGCCGCGCTCTTCGGCCAGTTCGGTCGACGCGTAGTACGCGTAGTAGCAGACGGCTTCCATCGAACGGTCGGCGAATTCCACCGCGGCGTTCGAGGCATACGGCGTGCGCGTGAGGTGCAGGCAGTCCTGGAAGCCCATGATGCCCAAGCCCACCGGGCGATGCTTCAGGTTGGAATTGCGCGCCTTGGCGACGGCGTAGTAGTTGATGTCGATGACGTTGTCGAGCATCCGCATGGCGGTGGTGATCGTGCGTTTGAGCTTGGCGTGGTCCAGCGTCCACTTAGTTGGGTCACCCGCGTCAGCCTGCACCATGTGCGCGAGCATGTTGACGGAGCCCAGGTTGCACACGG
>JANNNM010000350.1:0-5845 GCA_031398535.1 Betaproteobacteria bacterium
GTGACGTTGCCGATGCACTCGAAACTGTAGTCGGCGCCGCCATCGGTGAGGCCGATGATGGCGTCGACCACGTTGTCGGTGGTGGACGGATTGATGAAGTGGGTCATGCCAAAGGATTCCGCCAGCGCGCGTCTGCCCGGATTGGTGTCAATGCCGATGATCATCCCGGCGCCTACCAGCCGCGCGCCCTGCAGCACGTTCAGCCCGATGCCGCCCAGGCCGAACACGACGACATTGGCACCTGGCTCCACCTTCGCGGTATTGATGACGGCGCCGATGCCGGTGGTGACGCCGCACCCGATGTAGCAGACCTTGTCGAACGGCGCATCCTTGCGGATCCTGGCCAGCGCAATCTCCGGCAACACGGTGAAGTTGGAGAACGTGGAGCAGCCCATGTAGTGGTGCAGCGGCTGGCCGTTCAACGAAAAGCGGCTGGTGCCATCGGGCATCATGCCCTTGCCCTGGGTGGCGCGGATCGCCGTGCACAGGTTGGTCTTGCGCGACAGGCACGACTTGCATTGCCGGCATTCCGGCGTGTACAGCGGGATCACATGGTCGCCCACCGCGACGCTGGTCACGCCGGCACCGATCTCGACGACCACGCCCGCGCCTTCGTGCCCGAGGATGGCCGGGAATAGGCCCTCCGGGTCAGCGCCCGAGCGTGTGAATTCATCGGTGTGGCAGATGCCCGTGGCCTTGATCTCGACGAGCACCTCGCCGGCGCGCGGGCCGGCCAGTTGCACGGTTTCGATCACCAGCGGGGCTTTGGCTTGATGGGCAACGGCGGCACGGACGTCCAAGGGCGCTCCTCGAGGAAAGTGATGCCGCAGCGGCGGGGCGCTGCGACTACGTTTGAATGCGCCGCAGCGCGGTGGGATGCTAGTTGCCGGAAGGATTGGGGTAGCGCACCTGGACCTCCGCGATGGCGGCAAGCGCATCGGCAGGCAGCACGAGCTGCGCATCGGCGATGTTGGCGGTGAGCTGCTCCATCGATGTGGCGCCGATGATCGACGAGCCCAGGAACCACCGGCTCTTCACGAATCCCAGCGCGAGCTGGCCGAGCGTGAGGTTGCACGCCTTGGCCACCTTCGCATACGCCTCGATGGCCTCGGCCACGATGGGCTTGCGAAAGCGCGCGCCGAGGCCGTCGAACAGGACGTAGCGCGTGTTGGGCGGCTTCCTGCCGCCGAGATACTTGCCGGTGAGCATGCCGCCGGCGAGCGGGCTATACGCCAGCAGTGACATCCTGTCGCGATGCAGGACTTCGGCGAGATCGTTGTCGACGCTGCGCGACACGAGGCTGTAGCTGTTCTGGACGGTGACCGGTCCCGGCATGCCCATGGCCTCGGCCACGCGCTTGAATTCGTGCGTGCCCCATGCGGTTTCGTTCGAAAGACCGTAATAGCGGATCTTGCCGGCCTTGATCAGCGCGGCCATCGCATCGACCTGTTCGGCGATAACGGGGCCGCCGGCCTTCTCCTTGGAGGGGTCGTACTCGGTGGCGCCGAACATCGGCACGTTGCGTTGCGGCCAGTGGATCTGGAAGAGGTCGATGCAGTCGATTTTGAGACGCGCGAGGCTGGTGTCCGCGGCCTCGAGGATGACGTCACGCGTGAGGTCAGTGCGACCGTTGCGGATCCAGTCGCGGCGGCCGGGGCCGGCCACCTTCGAGGCGATCACGAGGCCCTTGGTGCCGCGCGTGGCAAGCCACTCGCCCAGGATGGTTTCGGTGCGGCCCTGCGTGGTGCCATTGGGCGGCACCGGATACATCTCGGCGGTGTCGATAAAGTTGATGCCTTGCGCCATCGCGTAGTCGAGGTGCGCATGGGCTTCATCGCGGTCGTTCTGTTCGCCCCACGTCATCGTGCCGAGGCACACTTCGGAGACATCGAGATCGGTACTGGGCAGGACGTGGGTGCGCATCGGTGTTGAGAACCAGTCGGGGAAACCGACAGTATGCCCGACGGAAATGCTCGACCTGTTCTTCGCAGCACGGCTTGGGGCGAGGCGCGTCCATGCGGGATTGGGTTGCCGTGGCCTGGATGTTTTCTGTTCGTCGTGAAGCGGCACGAGGCGAGGCACTTCCGGGCGGGCTCGGGTCGCCGTGTATTGGATGTCGCGGATGGGTTCTGTTTGTCGTAGGGCGGCGCGGGGCGAGGCATTGGCAAACCTACCGGTGCCGATGTCGATGACTTTAGGCGACGCTTCCGTCTCGCGGGTATGGCGCCGCATTGAACCCGCGGCCAAAGCGCCGCCTACAAACGAATGTCGTAGCGCATCGGTCGCTCCACCTCCGGCAATCGGTTCCACCGCCGCGGTGAGCGGCGGGCCGTGCGGGGCGGGCGCATTCGCGCCGCATGTTCCCGGCGCGTGCGGCAAAAAAAGGGAGGTCGTGGGTTGACCTCCCGCTTTTTTTTCCCTCACGCGCCCGAACCCGATGACCGCGGCGAGACCTAAGCCCGCCCCGCACGGCCCGCCGCTCACCGCGAGCGACGCTGAAACCAAACCGCACGCCTACCGCTCATCGCGAGCGACGCTGAATGCAAACCGCACGGCTCGCCGTTCACCGCGAGCGACGCTGAATACGCATCAAAGCCGCGGGACTTAAACCTCGCCTACATGACCAATGACGCCACGACCACCCGCATCAGAACAACATGTGCTCGCGCTGGTTCAAGTCGGTGCGCAGCGCGTAGAGATCCTCGTCGAGCGCGTCACGCACGGACACCATGCCGAGAGGTCGATCGAACTCCACGACCGGCAGATGGCGGAAGCGGCACTTGTGCATCACGCGCAACGCGTGCAGGAACGGCTCGTCCGGGTGGATGGTCTGCGGCTGCGGCGTCATCACGTCGGCCAGGCGCGTGTTGGCCGGGTCGCGACCGGCGGCCAGCACGCGGAACAGCGCGTCGCGCTCGGTGAAGATGCCGCACAGGCGCGTGCCGTCGACCACCAGCAACGCGCCAACATCGTGGGCCTTCATCGTGCGCGCCGCCTCGATGACCGTACTGGAGCGGCCCGCGGAAATCGGCGTCTGGCCGGCGACAATGGAACGCAGCGAGCGCATGGACATGGCGGCCTCCGGGCGTTGGTCTTCGCAATCCAGCATTGAGCGCCCGGCGCCCGGGGCCGTCAAGAGGACACCGCTCAGGCCGCCAGTGCCCGTGCTGCCGCAGCCAGCGTGGTCGTCCCGCGCCGCCTTTCGCTGTCCGCCGCCGCCACCGCCACGCCGCCATTGATGCCCTCGTACATCTGCACGAACGCCGCCGCGATCTCGGGACGAAAGCCCCCGGACTGGAGGATGCCGGCCTGCCGCTCGCGGGGCACGGCGACGGCCTGCACCGTCTTGCCCAATGCGCTGCCGAGCGCCATGGCCACGTCGGCCGGCGACGCGTCGAACGAGGCGAAGTCGATCGTGCGCTGCCCGGTCCAGGCCGGTCCGCGCAACAGGTCCGCCCCAGCGCCGCCGATGTCGGCCACGACCGCCATCGGAATGGCGCGCGGCAGCGGGTCGAGAAATGTCGGCAGCACATCGCTGGCGCGGACGGCGCCCAGCACGTTGTTCCAGTTCTCGAAGAAGTAGTTGGCCCGCAGCAATGCGAGCGGTACCGTCACGCCGACCAGCGCGCGTTCGAACTGGTGGGCCGTGCCGATGATGCCGGTGCCGGCCGCCTGATGCGCACCCACCGACGACAGCACGACGGCGCGCGGAATGCCGCTGGCGCTCAACGCCGCCGCGACCGCGGCGCCGACCTTGCCCGCCTGCACGAACGGATCCGCTAGGTCATAACGGGGCGGATTGAGGATCCACGCGCCTCGGGTACCACGCAGCGCAGCGGTCAGTGCCGGCACGTCCGTGAGGTCGGCGACGGCAACTTCCGCGCCACGGGCGCGCCACGCATCGCCGGCCTCCGCTTTGCGCACGATCACCCGGACGCGTTCGCCTGCGGCCAGCAACGCCTCCGCCACGGCGGCACCGGTCTGTCCTGAAACGCCTGCAACTGCAAACATGGTCTTCTCCTGGTTTCGGCGCCCCGCTGGCGACCGGCATGGGCTGAAGATTAGGGATTTCTTGCCATGCTTCCAATGCATGGATAGCATTGTTGACATGCACTCGACGCATTTGCATGAAATTGATCTGAACCTGCTGACACTGCTGGAGGCGTTGTTCGCCTCCGGCAGCGTCACGGGCGCCGGTGATCGCGTCGAACTTTCCCAGCCCGCCGCCAGTCGCGCGCTGGGGCGGTTGCGCCACATGCTGGGCGATCCGTTGTTCGTGCACGGACGCAACGGCCTCATTCCCACGCCTCGCGCAGCCGCCCTGCAAGCCCCGCTGACGCAGACGCTGGCCGTGATCCGCGGAATGGTGGCGACACCGTCCTTCGAACCCGCGCACGCCACCGGAACCGTACGCCTGATGCTGCCCGACACCGATGCGGCCGGGCTCGTGCCGCGACTGTTGGCCACATTGGCGCGCGAAGCCCCGCTGCTCGACGTCACGTTGCTGGCGCGACGCGCGGACCCACTGGAGGCGCTGGCCGCCGACGATGCCGACATCGCGATCGGCGCCTTTTCGACGGCGCCGGCCGGCTACCGGCGGCAACGCTTGTACGGCGACACGATGGTCTGCGTATTGCGCCGGGGCCATCCGGCGCTGGCGCGCGAATTGACGCTGGCGCGCTTCGTGGCGCTGAAGCACGCGCTGATCTCGATCACCGGACAAGGGGGCGGCGCCGTGGATACCGCGCTGGCGGCGCGCGGCCTCACCCGCCGCATCGCGCTGCGCATCCCCAGTTTCCTGGCCGCGCCATTGGTGATTTCGCGCAGCGACCTCATCGTGACGATGCCGCGGCGAGTCGCGCGCGAGTTCGCCGCGCTGGCCCCCATCGTGCTGGTCGAGCCGCCCCTGCCGATTCCGTCGTTCACCGTGAGCCAGGTCTGGCACGAAAGGCAGCATGCCGATCCCAGGCACGCGTGGCTGCGGCGGATGCTGGTGGCCAGCGCCGCCAATGCCGAGCCGATGAAGAAGCGCATGTAGGCGTGGCTACGGCGTCGCGGGGTCAGCGCCACGCCAAACCTGCGCGGCTGAAGCCCCGCCTGCAAAATGCAATCCGTGCGTTTCGCGGGGCCGGCTCAGATCGTGATCATGGCGTCGCGTCCGCCGTGCGATTCCTGCCACCGCCCCACCGTGGGCAGCAGGTTGAGTCCCGTATCGCGCTTCAATCGTGTGGCGGCCCGCGTGATGTCGGCGAAACTTTCTTCGATCATCGCGCCGGCGGCGCCGAGGGCCACGACATTGCCGCTGGCGCACGTCGGCAGCGCCGCGCTGCGGCCGCCGAAGGCTGCGTCGATGCGCTCGAGGCTGGCGCGTGCGCCGTGGTTGCGCGTCAGCAGGTTGGCCGCGAACACGCCGCGCGTCGACAACCGCGCCGCGCAGTTGCAATAAAACGGCAGCGTGTCCAGCGCGCCGGTGCGTCCGCCCGCATCGTAGCCATCGACCAGGATCAGGTCGAACTGCCGCTCGGACGCCGCCATGAAGTCGGTGCCGTCGGCCACGTCGATGCGCAGGCGCGCATCCTCCGGCGGCAGCCTGAACGACTGCATCGCCGCCGCGATTACCGTGGGCTCGATCTCGATGACGGTCTGCGCGGTGCGCGGCCGGTGGCGATGCAGGAACCGCGTGAGCGACGCGGCGCCCAGGCCGACCTGCAGCACCGTGCGCGGCCACGCATCGCCGCGACGCAGCAGCAGCGGCATCATCATGTCGCGCGTGTATTCGAGCTCCAGCGCATAGGGACGCGCAATGCGCATGGCCCCCTGGATCCAGCGCGACCCGAAATGCAGG
>JANNNM010000361.1:0-1941 GCA_031398535.1 Betaproteobacteria bacterium
GGCCACCGGCTGCACATGGCCCTTCGCCTCGACGATGGGCTGCAGCAGCGAACTCTTGAACGGCAGCAGGTCGCGGCCATCGGTCGTGGTGCCCTCGGGAAAGATGGCGACGACGTCGCCGCCGGCCAGCACCGCAGCCATCTGGGCGTTGACACGATGCGTATCGTGCCGCCGCGCGCGCTCGATGAAGACCGTCCCGGCGCCGCGGATCATCTGCGACAGCACCGGCCATTGCGTCAGCTCGGACTTGGCGACGAAGCGCACCGGGTGCTCGGCGTTGAGCACGAAGATGTCGAGCCACGAGATGTGGTTGGCCACCATCAGCACGTTGCCCGACTGGCTGACCAGCACGCCATCCACGCGCGACTCGACGGCCAGGATGCGCAGCAGCCGCGCGCTCCAGCGCTTGATCAGCGACCGGCGCGTCGTGGCGCTGGTCAGCGGGAACACGAATACCGTCGTGGCCACGCCTTCCAGCACATGCACGCACGTGCGCGTCCAGCGATAACACTGGATGAGGCGTGAGTTGTGGACGCGCGCGGCCTTCATCGCACCGCGACGGCGGCATGCGCCAAGCGCGTGAGCGAACGGGAATCCCCTGGCGGCCTCACCACAGGCGCGAGCCGAACGTGGCGAAATGCAGCGCATCGACGGCGGCGCGATCGACCGCATGATTCTGCGCGCCGCGCGACCCGATCTTGAGCGCCCCCAGCACCGAGGCCAGGCCGCCGGTGCGCTCCCAGTCCCAGCCCTGCGCAATGCCGTACAGCAAGCCCGCGCGATAGGCGTCACCGCAGCCGGTCGGGTCCAGCACCGCCGCCGGACGCGCGGCGGGAATCGTGTGCGTGCGGCCCTTGGTGTGGATCACCGACCCTTCGGCGCCCAGCGTGACGACCAGCGCTTCCACGTGTTCCGCAATGGCTTCCAGCGGTAGCCCCGTGCGCTCGGCGAGCATACGGCCTTCGTAGTCGTTGACGGCCACGTACTTTGCCTGCTCGATCATCGCGAGTAGTTCCGGGCCGCTGAAGAGCGGCATGCCCTGGCCCGGGTCGAAGATGAAGGGAATGCCGGCCTCGGCGAATTGCGCGGCATGCGCCTGCATGCCGTCCTTGCCATCGGGCGCGATGATCCCGAGGCCGATGTCGGCCACGTCGCCGATCCTGTTCTGGTGGGAGAAGTTCATCGCCCCCGGATGGAATGCCGTGATCTGGTTGTCGGCGAGGTCGGTGATGATGAACGCCTGCGCCGTGTACGCGCCCGCGATGTGGCGCACCGCATCGATACCCACGCCGAGCGCATCGAGGCGTTCGCGGTAGTCGGTGCCGTCGTCGCCGATGGTGGCCATCACCACGGGATGACCGCCGATGCCGCGGAGGTTGTAGCCGATGTTGCCGGCGCAGCCGCCCCACTCGCGGCGCATCTCGCCGATCTGGAACGACACCGACAGCACCTTCACCTGCTCGGGCAGGATGTGGCGCGAGAAATGGTCGGGAAACACCATGATGGTGTCGTAGGCCAGCGAACCGCAGATCAGCGTGCGCATGCGTCGGGTATCCCGCGTTGGAGAGGCGTTGAACGAGGCGCGATTCTACCGTGACATCCGCCCCGCCCACTGCGTCAAACGAAGGATCAGGCGGCGGTCTCGCGCCCGACGTCGCGGACGATGAACTGCTGCCGCCGCGACACGGGCAACGTTTCGTCCACCCCGGTCAGCAGCACTTCCCAGTGTGAGTCGCCGTCGTCGTTGACACGGCGCTCGAAGCCGCGGATGAAGCTCCGCGCCACGAGGCAGTTGCGATGAACGCGGATGAAGCGTGACCCGAACTCCGTCTCGAGCTTGGTCAGCGACTCTTCCAGTAGGTATTCCCGCTGCGCGGTGCGGATCGTGATGTACTTGAGTTCGGCCTTGAGATAGACGATCTCGTCGATGGGCACCAGCAC
>JANNNM010000251.1:0-3800 GCA_031398535.1 Betaproteobacteria bacterium
GACGGGCGAAGGTCAGTCGGGCATTCTTATGGGTGTTCATTCGGCTGGGCTCCTTGAGATAACCGGGGGTTTGGCGATTCCCAGTTTCTCAAATCCAGTCCGAATGGACACAAACAACCTATTGGGCCTTCACAGCTAGTCGTCGAGCAGGCCACCCTTGTAGAAACTCCATGCCGTGCCGTCGTGCAGGTAGAAGAAGCCATCGGCACAGAAATCCTTGCCCGGGAAGTATTCGCGATATTTTTTGGGGACCAGGCGCTCCAACTCTTCGTCGCTCAGCAGGTCGAACTCCGTGGGCGTGATGGCACGGCCGACGCGTAGCTTGGGGTACTCCATGGGTCAGGGCAATGGCGGCAAAGCCAGCGATCAGGATCGCCACGAATAGAAGAGAATGACGGCGACCACGATGGTGGCGATGATCCACGTCGTGCGACCCACCTTGTCGTTGGTGGTACGGGCCTCGCTCAACGCCATTTCATTCTGGGCCATCTGTTTCGCCGCAAGTGCTTCCGCACGTCCGATGTGGTCCGCATTCTGGGCCTTGATATCGGCGATCAGGCGGTTCTGCTCCGCCAGCAGATCGCGGATCTCGACGAACAGTTTCGTATCGGCTGGATCAGTCATCTCGATCGCTGCTCTTCCGGGGCCAAGGTCGGACGGCGAAACTCTACAACGAACAGGCGCACTGTGCGCGGCCCGCCATCCCCGTTTCAGTGGACGCAACGGGTTCTGCTGCCGTTAGACTGTCGGATGGGTCGCGCGATCACACGAATGATGTTGGCTCTTGTCATGGGCACGGCGGCGGCCGTCGCCACTGCGGCCGACGACGCGCTGTATCCGCTGCGCATGGCGGAGCTGGTCAACCAATATCGCGCAAGCCACGGGCTGGCTCCCTTGAAGGTCGACGCGACGATTGCGCGACTTGCGCGCGAACATAGTGCGGCGATGGCCAAGGCCGGCAAGCTCCATCACGACGACTTCCCCGCCCGCGCGCGTGGCCCGGGGCTGCCGATGTGCGTTGAGAACGTCGGCTGGAACTACGGTTCGCCGAAGGGCCAGCTCGAGGGCTGGCGCGCATCGCCCGGCCATGATCGCAACATGCTCAATCGGCAGGTCACGCGGGTCGGCATTGGCATGGTCGCGGATTATGTGACGTTGATTGCTTGTGGGGTGTAGGTTTAAGAAGTACGTCGTAGCGCGAGAAATACCCGAGTAGTCGCTGGGTGACTGGACGCGGGGCTGGAGCTTGATGACCCGGCCTTTCCTGACGATCAGCCCCCAACTCTGTGCAGAGTTCGCGGCGTCAGGTCTCCGAGCCGTCGAAGCAACTCCGGAACCAGAGGTCCGATTGCCTGAATTCGCGTTCGACGTACGATCAATACAACAACAGCAATTGGCAGTGTTGCCAAATTTTGCTGAAACTCAAGGTTGCGATCGGCGGTTACGAATGCATCAAACCGTGTCGCCGCGAGCTTGAGCAGCTCGCCGTTCTTGACGCCGGACCAGCCGGCCGCGCTGACCGTTGAAACCTCGAAGCCTGGCAGAAGGCCGACGAGGTCTCGGGGTAACGACTCATCAAGCAGGATGCGCATCATGCGCAAGCGTTTCGCGTGCCCTTTCCAGGACAGCAACCGCCATTTCGCGGCTCACCGAGGGAAACTGGTCGAGAAAAACTTCAAGAGAGTCACCTTCTTCGAGAAAGTCGAAGAGGTTCTGAATCGGCACGCGCGTTCCGGCAAAGACCGGCGCGCCGCTCTGAATTTCTGGATCAACCGTAACAAGCGGCTTCTTCATCCTGGACCCCAGTCAAGACCCTGAACGATAGTCTAACGCCCTGAAGACTTGCTGCGGCGCGCCGAACAACATTGGGCCGTCCTCGGCCCCAGAATGCAGCGTCCCCGGCCCGCTCGCCTCACCTCGCCCGCGAGAACAGGTCACCTGCAGCGCCCACCACCCGCCCGTCCGCCAGCACCCCTTGCCACCACGTTGCCTGTTCAGCGAGGAAGGCGGGGGCCTCGTCCTGCAGCAGCATTGCAATCGTCGCGCAGCTTCCGGCCATCACGCATAGCGGCGCCATCACGCTGATGGACTGCCAGTACGTCACCGGCATGCCGGTGGAGGCATCGAGGATGTGGCAGTAGCGCACGCCGTCAACCTCGATGAAGCGTTCGTAGTCGCCGCTGGTGGCCAATGCCCCGTCGACCAGTTCCACCCCGGCAATCGCGGCACCGTCGCGCCGCGGATGGCGGATGCCCACGCGCCATGGCGTGTCGTCGGCCTGCGCGCCGAAGGCCCGGACATCGCCGCCGAGATTGACGAGGCCATGACGCATGCCGTGCTCCTGCAGGATCGTGGCGGCGCGATCGGCGGCGTACTCCTTGCCGATGCCGCCGAAATCGATCTCCATGCCGGCGCGTGGCAGGCGGATGGAGGTATCGTCCCACTCGACGGCGGACCAGTCGATCAGCGGCAGCACGCGGTCGATGGAATGTTGGGACGGGCGCACGGGGGGATCGCTGCGGAAGTTCCAAGCCTGCCGCAGCACGCCGGACGTGATGTCGAACTTGCCATGGCTCAGGGCGTGGCAGGCATCGGCGTAGCGCAGCAGTGCGGCGGTCTCGGCGTCGATTGCGATGGCCGCAGCTCCTGCGGCGTGGTTGATGCGCGAGGTCAGGCTGTCGTCGCGGTAGCGCGTGTACTTCTGCTCGATGCGCTGCACATCCGCGATGGCGGCATCGGCGGCGCGTTGCGCGGCCGGTTCATCCGCGCCCGCGAGCTGGATCTCGTGTTCGGAGGCCATCGCGCGGAACGTGGCGCGGAAGTTGGACATGGGTGCGCGGTGTGGCGGTCGGGTAGGTGCCGACAGGATATCGCGCCTCGGCGCGCGCCACGACGGGCTGCTGCGCCGGTACCGAATCCGTAAGCGCGGCCCGCCGCAGCGCGCAGGTATGCTTGATGTCACGCCTTGCCAGGAGACCCCCGTGTCCCAACCGCTGTCCTTCGTCCTGATCCCCGGGCTGATCGCCTCGCCCCGCTTCTATGCCGCGCAGATCCCGGTGTTGTGGCGCCGCGGTCCGGTCACCATCGCCGATCACACGCGCGACGACTCGATGGCGGCCATTGCGCGACGCATCCTCGCGGACGCCCCGCCGCGCTTCGTGCTGGCCGGGCATTCGATGGGCGGCTACATCGCCTTCGAAATCATGCGCCAGGCGGCGGACCGGGTCATCGCGCTGGCGCTGCTCGATACGTCGGCGCGTGGGGATACGCCCGAGCAAATGGAGAAGCGGAGGGCGCAGATGGCGTTGGCGCGCAGCGGGCCGTTCTCGGCCATCGCGGCGCTGCAGTTTCCGGCGTTCGTGCATCCGACGCGCGCGAAGGACAAGGCATTGCAGGCCTACATGTCGGCGATGGCGAATGACAACAACGCTGACATCTTCATCCGGCAACAGACCGCGATCATGAACCGGCCGGATGCGCGGGCGGAACTGGCGGGCATTGCCTGCCCGACGCTGGTGATCGTGGGGGATGCGGATACGGCCACGCCGCCTGAACGCGCGCAGGAAATTGTGGCCGGGATCGCGGGCGCGCAGCTGGTGGTGATCAAGCAGTGCGGGCACATGAGCGCCATCGAACGGCCCGATGCGGTGACGACAACGCTGGAGAGCTGGCTGTCGCGCATCTGAAACAAAGGGGTCAGGGTCAGTTAAATAAAGGGGTCAGGGTCGGATTAAAAAAGGGGTCAGGGTCAGTTGGGTTCGGCTTCGGCCAAGCAGCAGATTTCTCCAACTGACCCTGAC
>JANNNM010000405.1:0-4849 GCA_031398535.1 Betaproteobacteria bacterium
TGTCGGAAGTCGCGGTCTCGCAGGCCGCCGAGAAGAAGAACATCACGGCCTCGCCGATCGCGCGCTTCTCGCTGGCACCGGTGCCGGTGCGCGGCCTGGTGCTGGGCTTCGGCGGCATCCGGCCGGCCGCGATCGAGGCCGGCGTCAAGGTGCTGGCCGAAGTGCTCGAGCAGCAAGTGCGGCGCTAGCGGCCATTGGACTGCGCGATTCACCAGAGTGGCCCTGATGCTCCGCGGCCATCGTGTGGCACCCTGCCAGCGTGAGTGAACACGACTACATCATCGTCGGCGCGGGCTCGGCCGGCTGCGTTCTGGCCAACCGGTTGAGTGCCGATCCGCGTCATCGCGTGCTGCTGCTCGAAGCGGGCGGCCGCGATGCGAGTCCATGGCTGCACATCCCCATCGGCTACGGCAAGTCGTTCTACAACCCGCAGGTGAACTGGATGTACCGCACCGAGGCCGATCCGACGCTGGACGGGCGCACGGGCTACTGGCCACGCGGCAAGGTGCTGGGCGGATCGAGCGCGATCAACGCGATGGTGTTCATCCGCGGCCAGCACGCAGACTTCGATGCGTGGGAAGCCCTGGGCAATCCCGGTTGGGGCTGGCAGGACGTGCTGCCGTATTTTCGCAAGATGGAAGACAGTTCGCGCGCGCCGGATGCATGGCGCGCGCAGGGTGGCCCGCTGGGCGTCACGGAGGTGAGCGCAGATGTGCATTCGCTGTGCGCGCAATTCCTCCGCGCCGGCGCCGAACTCGGCCTGCCGCACAACCCCGATTTCAACGGCGCCACGCAGGAAGGCGTGGGGCTCTACGAGATCACCACGCGCGGCGGCCGCCGGATGTCGACCGCGCGCGCCTACCTGCATCCGGCGCGACTACGGCCCAACCTGCGCATCGAGACGCACGCACAGGCCACGCGCCTTCGATTTGCCGGCACGCGCGCCACTGGCGTCGAGTATGTTCAGAACGGGACCACCATCACGGCCATCGCGGCGCGCGAGGTCATCGTCTGCGGCGGCGCGATCAACTCACCGCAACTGCTGCAGCTCTCCGGCATCGGCTCGGCATCCGTGCTGCAGCCACTCGGGATCAGCGTCGTTCTCGACAGCCCGGCCGTGGGCGAGCACCTGCAGGACCACCTGTGCATCGATTACCTGTACCGCTCGCGCGTGCCCACGCTGAACGAGGAGCTGCGGCCCTGGTGGGGCAAGCTGCGCGCAGGCATGCGCTATGCGCTGGCGCGGCGCGGCCCGCTGGCGCTGAGCGTCAACCAGGCGGGCGGCTTCGTGCGGGGCCGCGAAGGGCTTGCGCATCCCAACCTGCAGCTCTACTTCTCGCCACTGAGCTACCTGCGCTCGCCGCCCGGCAAGCGGCCGCTGATGAGCCCCGACCCTTACCCCGGCTTTCTGCTGAGCGCGCAGCCGTGCCAGCCGACCAGCCGCGGTCATGTGCGCGTGCATTCGACGGATCCGCTCGTCGCGCCGCGCATCGTGGCCAATGCACTGGCCACCGAGCACGACGTCGAGGCCATGCTCGAAGGCGCGCGCTTCCTGCGCCGGCTGGCCGCGACGCCCGCGCTGTCTGCCGTGATCGCGGAGGAACTGCGACCCGGCGGTTCGGTGCAATCGCGCGAATCGATGCTGGCCGACATCCGCGCGCGCAGTTCCACCGTGTTCCACCCGGTCAGCACCTGCCGGATGGGGCCTGCCCCGCGCGAAGCCGTGGTCGACCATCGGTTGAACGTGCATGGCATTGCGGGCTTGCGCGTCGTCGACGCGTCGGTGTTTCCCACGCTGACGTCCGGCAATACCAACGCGCCGACGATCATGGTGGCGGAAAAAGCCGCCGAACTGATCCTGGCCGATGCGCGTTGACCGCGTGACGACGGTGCTGCACTCTTCACGAATGGAGTCCCCGACTTGAACGACACGCTGTTCACGCCCGATCGCAAGCTGGCCCCGTTTTGGTGGGACCAGGTGCCGCGTCCCGTCATCGACGACGCGCCGTTGCCGCCCGCGGCCGACGTCGTGGTCATCGGCTCCGGCTACACCGGCCTGCACGCCGCGCTGCAGACGGCACGTGGCGGGCGCGATACGCTGGTCCTCGACGCCGAGGATGCGGGCTGGGGCTGCAGCACGCGCAACGGCGGGCAGATTTCCACCAGCGTGAAGCCGGGCTTCGCCACACTGGCCAAGCGGCACGGCGAACAGCGCGCGCACGACATCATCCGGGAAGGCCAGCGGTCGCTGGCGTGGATCGGCGAGTTCATCGCGGCGGAGCAGATCGACTGCGACTTCGGCGTCGTGGGTCGCTTCCACGCCGCGCACAACGCCCTCCAGTTCACCAAGCTGGTGGAGGCGGTAAAGGGGCAGCGCAAGGGCCTCGAGGTGCAGACCGAGATCGTCGAGCGCAGCGCGCAGCGCACCGAGCTTGGCACCGATGCCTACTACGGCGGCGTGATCTACAGGCAGCATGCCTCTGTGCACCCGGCGCGCTATCACCAGGGCTTGCTCGACCACGTGCTGCGCGCCGGCGCGCGGGTGGCGCCGCGCTGTCCCGTCATCAGCATTGCCCGCGACGGCGAGCGCTTCCGCGTGACCACGCCGCGGGGCACGGTGGTTGCGCGCAATGTCGTCGTCGCCACGAATGGCTATACCGGCCCGCTGACCCCGTGGCTGCAGCGCCGCGTGATCCCGATCGGCAGTTATATGATCGCCACCGAACCGTTGCCTGTGGAACAGATGGCGCGGCTGATGCCGCGGAACCGGATCGTCAGCGACACGCGGCAGGTGGTCTTCTACTACCGCGCCTCGCCCGACCAGCGCCGCATCCTGTTCGGCGGACGCGTGTCGCATGACGAAACCGACCCGGCCGTCAGTGGCCCCAAGCTCCACGCCGACATGGTGAAGATCTTCCCGGAACTGGCGCCCACGCGCATCAGCCACTCCTGGTGCGGCTTTGTCGCGTATACCTTCGACGAGCTGATGCACGTTGGAAACCACGACGGCCTGCATTTCGCGATGGGATACTGCGGCTCCGGCGTCGGCATGGCGAGCTACCTTGGCATGCGCGTCGGGCAACAGGTGCTGGGGGTCGCAGAAGGGCGCACCGCGTTCGACGGCCTGCCTTTCGCGACGCGGCCCTTCTACACCGGCAACCCGTGGTTCCTGGCGCCATCGATCCGCTACTACCGCTGGCGCGACCGGCAGTCGCTCTGAGCGAAATCGCGTAGTGGTGCCGGGTTGGCGCACCGATGCAAGGCACTACTTCCGCATGGCCATCGACGCCGCCAGCAGCACCGCGGCGCGCGTTGCACCGATGTTGGCAATGCCCTTGCCCGCGATGTCGTAGGCCGTGCCGTGGGCCGGTGTGCAGATCGCGAACGGAAAACCGCCCAGCAGCGTCACGCCCGACTCGAAGCCCATCAGCTTCATCGCGATCTGGCCCTGGTCGTGGTACATCGTCATCACGGCGTCGAAATCGCCGCGGCGCGCGCGCACGAACACGGTGTCGGCGGGAAACGGACCCTCGCAACCGATGCCTTTTGCCTGCGCCGCCTTCACGGCCGGCGCAATCACGTCGATTTCCTCGCGGCCGAAATTGCCGCCGTCGCCGGCATGCGGATTGAGCGCCGCCACGGCGATGCGCGGGGGCGCGAACCCGGCCGCCTTGAGCGCGTCGTTGGCGAGACCGAGCGCGCCGACGATGCCGTCGATCGTCAGCATCTTCGGCATGTCCACCATCGGCACATGCGATGTCACGCGCGCATTCCACAAGCCTTCGAGGATGTTGAATTCCGTCGCCGGCCCCGTGGTGCCGAGCACGCCCGCCGTGAAGCCGATCTCGTCGTCGTAGCTGGCATCCGCCAGCCGCATCGCGTGCTTGTTGAACGGCGTGAAGCACACCGCCTGCGCCTTGCCGTCGGCCACCATGCGCAGCGCATGGCGGTAGTTGGCGAGCGCCGCCGTCCCGCCTTCCCGGCTGGGCGTGCCGCGCTTGACGGTCGCCGGGTCGAGGTTCTTCAGGTCGTGGAACTCCACCTCGGGCGCGATGCCAGCGGTCTTCGCCCCGTCGTCGAACAGGCGCCGGTCGCCGATTACCACGACGCGCGCGGCTTCGCGCACTTCGTCGAGCGCCACGACCTTGGCGGTGAGCTCGGGGCTGATGCCTGCGGGATCGCCCATCGCCAGCGCGATTACGGGTTTGTGCATTTGAGCTCCTTCAGGGACTTCCGAACGCCATCCGCGGGATCACCGTGGTCAGCCAGGGAACGTAGGTAATGAGAAGCAGCGTGATGACCAGCGGCACGTAGAAAGGCAGCATCGCCTTCAGCACCTCCTTCACGGAGATCTTGGCGATGTCGGCGACCAGGTACAGGGCGAGGCCCATCGGCGGCATCAGCAGGCCGATCATCAGGTTGAACACCACCACCATGCCCAGGTGCACCGGGTCGATGCCGGCGGCCACCAGCGGCTTGGCGATGATCGGCGCGATCACCAGGATCGCGGTGGTGCTGTCGAGGAACATGCCGACCACCAGCAGCAGCAGGTTCACGATGAACAGCAGCACGTACGGGTTGGTCGAGATCGCGAGCATCGCCCCGGCGAGCTTCTGCGGCACGCCTTCGACCGACAGGATCCAGCCGAACATCGCGGCCACCGCCACAATCAGCAGGATCGCGGAGGAGGCACGCACGGTCTCGTAGCCCGCGTCCACCAGGCCCTGCCAGGTGAGCTCGCGATAGAAGATGCTGCTGATCAGCACCGCGTAGAGCACCGTCACCGAGGCGATCTCGGTCGGGGTAAAGTAGCCGAGCAGCATGCCGACGGTCAGGATCACGGGCGCGA
>JANNNM010000514.1:0-7759 GCA_031398535.1 Betaproteobacteria bacterium
CCCCCGAACGGCGCTGCGCGCCGCTCCCCCGAGGGGGCCTGTGCCTTGGGGCGGCCCGGCGGCACTCATTGGTAATGCACCTTGCGTTCGAGGAAGAAGAACTGCGCCAGCGCCACCAGTCCGAGGATCACCAGCAGCACCACGGTCAGCGCCGCTGCATACGCCGAATCCCAGAACCGGAAGCCGATTTCGTAGACGTAGTAGAGCAGCAGCGCGGTGGCGTTGTCCGGGCCACCGCGCGTCATCACGAACACGTGGTCGACCAGCCGGAACGCATTGATGATCGCGTTGACCAGCACGAACAATGTAGTGGGCATCAGCAGCGGAAACGTCACGCGGCGGAAGAAGTACCAGCGCGACGCGCCTTCGATCGCGCCGGCTTCACGCAGGCTGGGCGACATCGACTGCAGCGCGGCCAGGTAGAAGATCATGAAGAAGCCGGCCTCCTTCCAGATCGTCACCACCATCAGCGCCGGCAGCGCCGTGCTCTTGCTGCCAAGCCAGTTGTGCGTGCCGAATCCCAGCGCGCCCGTGAAGCGTTCGAGCAACCCGTATTCGGGCGTGTAGAAGAAGATCCAGATGTTGGCCACCGCGATCATCGGCAGCACCGTCGGCGTGAAGTAGGCAAGCCGCAGGAAGCCGCGGCCGGCAATGCGATCGTTGACCCACACCGCCATCAGCAGCGCGATCACGATCGACACGGGGATCGTCCACACCGCGTACCAGAAATTGTTGGACAGGCTCTGCCAGAAGATCGGGTCCTCGATCAGCTGCCGGTAGTTGTCGGCACCGACGAATACGACCGGGCGGCTGCCCTTGGGTGTGGAAAAGAAGCTGTGCCACAGCGTGGCGACGGCCGGGTAATGCGTGAAGAGCGCCAGCAGCACAAACGCCGGCAGCAACAGCAGCCAACCGTAGATCCATTGGGTGGTTCGGGTCATGCGACGGGTTTCGGGGTCAGCTACGCAACAATTCCAACGTCAGGCTCCACATGCGGTGCACACGCGCGGCATTGTCGCGTGTCTGACCCCGGGGTTGAACCAACGGACGGCGATACGCCGCCCATTGGCCACAACAAACTACTTCTTGACCGCGCGCAGGATCCGTTCCGACTCGCGTTGCGCATCCTTCAGCGCGGCGTCCGCCGTCTTGGTGCCCGTCAGCGCCGCCTGCAGGCCGTCGTTCAGGGCCTTGGTCACGCGCTGGTTGTCGTGCGTGGAAAGCTCCGCCTTGGCGAACGGCAACTGGTCGCGTGCCACGGCGGCCGCGGGGAACCCGGCGATATAGGTCTTCATCACCGGCGTCTCGAACGCGTCGCCGCGCACCGCGACATAACCGGTATCGATGCCCCACTGCGCGGCGCGTTGCGGCGTGGTCACCCATTTGATGAACTTGAAGGCCGCTTCCTTCTGCGCCGGGGTCGACTTGGCGAAGAGGTAGAAGTTGCCGCCGCCCGTCGGGCTGCCGCGCACCTTGCCGGCCGGCAGCATGGCGACGCCGAAGTCGAACTTGGCGTTGTTCTTGACGTTGGTGAGGTTGCCCGTGGTGGTCCACATCATCGCCATCTTCTTCTCGAAGAAGTCCTTCGGCGTGGTGCCCCATTCGACGATGCCTTCCGGGTGCACCTTGTACTTCTTCGCCAGGTCGACCCAGTACTGCAGGGCCTCCACCACTTCCGGCTTGTCGTAATAGGTTTCAGTGCCGGCGGCGTTCATCAGGTTGACGCCGTTCTGGATGGCCAGCGCCTGGAAGAGCCAGTACGGGAAGCCCGACGACGGGATCTGCACACCCCATTGGGTGACCTTGCCCGACGGATCGCGCTTGGTGAGCTTCTGGCTGTAGTCGATCGTTTCCTTCCAGTTGGTCGGCGGGCGATTGGGATCGAGCCCGGCTTCCTTGAACATCTCCTTGTTCCAGTAGAGCACGATGGTCGAGCGCTGGAAGGGAATGCCCCACGTCTTGCCGCCGGTCTGGCTGTTTTCCATGAAGGCCGGATAGAAGCTCTTCAGCCATGCTTGGTCATCCGGCGTCTTGACGAAGCTGTCGAACGGCACGATCGCGTCTTCGTCGATCAGCGTGAACATGTCGGTGGACAAGAGGATCGACATCACCGGCGGCTCGCCGCTCTTGACCGCGGTGAGTGCCTTGGTGATCGACTCCTGGTAGCTGCCCGAGTAGATGGGCTTCAGCTTGATCCCGGGATTTTCCTTCTCGAAGTCCGCCGCATAGCCGTCGATGATCTTGGTGATGGGCCCGCCCACCGCCACCGGGTAGTAGAACGAGACTTCGGTCTGCGCCTGCGCTGCCAGCGGCAGCAGGGCGGCCAGCGGGAACAGCGCCGCGGCGATGGTGGTGCGAATGGTGCGTTTCAACATGACTCCTCCGTGATTGCGCAAGCGGTTGCGATCCGCCTTCTTGTTACGCGAACTGCGTTGCCGATTCGTGACGCGGGTGATCCCGGCGGTTGCCGTCAGTGCCGAAATAGTGCTGCGCGCCGGGCGCCCACGCAAGCCCCGTCAGGTCGCCGCGGGCCAGCCCGACACTGCCGGGGGCGCGGACGGCCAGCGTCTGGCCGCCGATCGCGCACGTTACCAGCGAATCGCCGCCCAGGTATTCGACGTTGCGCACTTCGGCCTTGATGCCGGTGCCGAGCTTCAATTCGATGTGTTCGGGCCGCACGCCCAGCATGCCGCCGGCCGCCTCGGCAGGAAGCACAGCCGGGCCTTCGGTCCCGGCGATCACGGCGCCCAGCGGGCCGCGCTCGAGCTTCAGCAGGTTCATCGGCGGGGTGCCGATGAAGCGCGCGACGAACACGTTGGCCGGCGTCTCGTAGAGATCGATCGGACGGCCGTTCTGCTCGATCCGTCCGCCGTTGAGCATGATGACGCGGTCGGCCATCGACATCGCCTCCACCTGGTCGTGCGTGACATAGACCATCGTGATGCCGAGCTTGCGCTGCAGCGTGCGTATCTCCTGCCGCATTTCGGCGCGCAACTGCGCATCGAGGTTCGACAGCGGTTCGGCCATCAGGCACACCGGCGCCTCGTTGATGATCGCGCGGCCCTGCGCCACGCGCTGCTGCTGGCCGCCGGAGAGCTGCGAGGGCTTGCGGTCGAGCAACGCGGTCAGGCCCAGCATGTCGGCGACGCGCGCGAGCCGGGTCGCGCAGGCATCGGCGGGCACCTTGCGCACGCGCAGGCCGAACAGGATGTTCTCGGCCACCGACAGGTGCGGGAACAGCGCATAGCTCTGGAACACCATCGAGATGTTGCGCTGGGAAGGCGGCAGCGCGGTGACATCCTTGCCGTCGATGACGATGCTGCCGCCGTCCGCCGTCTCAAGGCCGGCGATCAGCCGCAGCGTCGTCGACTTGCCGCATCCCGACGGCCCCAGCAGCACGTTGAGCGTGCCGGGTTCGAACGCAAACGAAATGGCATCCACGGCGCGCACCTGGCCTTCGCCGGTCGTCCAGTGCTTGCTGATGTGGTCGGCGGTGATCGCGGACAAATTGGTGCTGCCTCAGTCGAACAATGCGGTAAGCGCGGCGCCGGGATCGGGTGCCCGCATGAAGGCCTCGCCGACCAGGAAGGCGTGCACGCCACGATCCTTCATCATCGACACGTCCCGGCGCGTGAGGATACCGCTTTCCGTGACGACCAGGCGATCCGCCGGGATGCGCGGCAGCAGGTTGAACGTGGTGTCAAGCGTGACGCTGAAATTGCGCAGGTTGCGGTTGTTGATACCGAGCAGCGGGGTCTTGAGGCGCAGCGCGCGGTCGAGCTCGGCGCCGTCGTGGATCTCCACCAGTACGTCCATCCCGAAGTCGATGGCCGCGGCTTCGAGCGCCGCCATCTTGGCGTCGTCCAGCGCCGCGACGATCAGCAGGATGGCGTCCGCGCCCAACGCGCGCGATTCGGCCACCTGGTACTCGTCGATGATGAATTCCTTGCGCAGCGCCGGCAGCGCGCAGGCCTCGCGCGCCGCGACCAGGTACTCGGGCGCACCCTGGAAGAAGGGCCGGTCGGTCAGCACCGACAGGCACGCCGCGCCGGCACGCGCATAGGCTTGCGCAATCGCCGGCGGGTCGAAGGCTTCCCGCAGCAGCCCCTTGCTGGGGCTGGCCTTCTTGATCTCGGCAATGACGGCGGACCGGCCCGCGGTGACGCGCGTCCGCAGCGCCTGCGCAAACCCGCGCGCCGGGGGCATGGCGCGGGCCGCGCGCGCGATCTCCGCATAGGGCTTCGCCACCTGCGCCGCAATCACTTCCTCGGCCTTGGTCGAGACGATTTTTTCCAGGATGTCGCTGGCCATGAAGCCCCTGCCTCCGTGCGTTGTTATTGTGGGTGCGTCGGGTTCAGTCGATGCCGTGATTCAGGTGGCGGCTGCCAGCCGCTGCGTGGCCGCCACGAACGCGTCGAGCTTGCCGCGGGCCGCGCCGCTGGCGATGGCCGCGCGCGCCTTGTCGATGCCGTCCTCGATCGAGCCGGCGACGTTGGCCGCATAGAGCGCGGCACCCGCATTGAGGATCACGATCTCCCGCGGCGTGCCGTCGATGTTGCCCAGCGCTTCGAGCACCATTTCCTTCGACTCGGGCGCGCCGGTGACCTTCAGGCCGCGATTGGACTTCATCGACAGGCCGAAGTCCTCCGGGTGGATCTCGTACTCGCGGATCTGGCCGTCTTTGAGCTCGCCCACCATCGTGGCCGCACCCAGCGACACCTCGTCCATGCCGTCCTTGCCGTAGACCACCAGCGCATGTTCGGCGCCGAGGCGCTGCAGCACGCGCACATGGATGCCGACCAGATCCGGGTGAAACACGCCGATCAGCTGGTGCGGCGCGCCGGCCGGATTGGTCAGCGGCCCCAGGATGTTGAAGATCGTGCGCACGCCCAGTTCCTTGCGCACCGGCGCCGCGTGCTTCATCGCGGCGTGATGGCTCGGCGCGAACATGAAGCCGATGCCGGTCTCGTTGATGCAGGCCGCGACCTGTTCGGGCTTGAGCATGATGTTGGCACCCAGCGCCTCGAGCACATCGGCGCTGCCCGACTTCGACGACACCGAGCGGTTGCCGTGCTTGGCCACGCGCGCGCCGGCGGCGGCCGCGACGAACATCGTCGCCGTGGAGATATTGAACGTGTGCGACGAGTCGCCGCCGGTGCCCACGACATCCACGAGATGCGTTCGATCCGCGACCTCCACTTTCGTGGCCAGCTCGCGCATCACCTGCGCGGCGGCAGCGATCTCGCCGATCGTCTCCTTCTTCACGCGCAGGCCCACGGTGAGCGCCGCGATCATCACCGGCGACACCTCGCCGCTCATGATCTGGCGCATCAGCGACAGCATCTCGTCGTGGAAGATCTCGCGATGCTCGATCGTGCGTTGCAACGCTTCCTGCGCGGTGATGGTCATGGCGTCGGGTCTTTGCTTCAGGGCTGGAGGTCGCGCAGGCGGCGGCGCGTCAGGTCGATCTTGCAGGCCAGCATGCCCTGGTCGGCACCGTTGCCGCTGGCATACATGGCCTTGATGAACTCGCATTGCATCTTGCGGTACTCGGCGAAGGCCCGCATCGAACGCGCCAGCGCCGCATTGGCGCGCGGGCGTCCGGTGACGGTATCAAGCTCGCGGGCCCGGGTGCCGGCCGCGGCTTCGGCAGCGTTGAGCGACGCCTGCGCCTCGCGGTCGGCTTCGAGCAGGCAGCGCGAAACTGCCGCGTGATCGCCCTTGACGACGCACTCGTCGAGCGCGCCCGCCGTCGCCGCCGACGCTGCCAGCCCGCACAGCACGCTTGTTGCTGCCCAACGCAGGATCGTGTTCATCGGACTCCCCCCAGAAAGTTCGCGAGCAGGCGTTTGCCGTGCTCGGTGAGGATGGCCTCGGGATGAAACTGTACGCCCTCCACCGCCAGCTGCCGGTGGCGCACGCCCATCACCTCGCCGTCGTCCGCCGTGGCGGTGACTTCAAGCACGTCCGGCATCGTCGCGCGCTCGATGGCGAGCGAGTGGTAGCGCGTGACCGCAAAGGGCGTAGGCACGCCGGTGAAGACACCATGGCCGTCGTGCGTGACCGGGGACATCTTGCCGTGCATGACGCGTTGCGCCCGCACGATGCGCCCGCCGAAGGCCTGGCCGATCGCCTGGTGGCCGAGACACACGCCCAGGATGGGGATGCGTCCGGCAAAGCGTTCGATCAGCGGCACCGAGATGCCGGCCTCGCTGGGCGTGCAGGGCCCTGGCGACACGACGATCTGGGCCGGCGCCATGGCCTCGACGTCCTCCAGCGTGATCGCGTCGTTTCGATGCACGTGCACGTCGGCCCCGAGCTCGCCCAGGTACTGCACGAGGTTGTAGGTGAAGCTGTCGTAGTTGTCGAGCATCAGCAGCATGGTCATCGCCCGCCCGGCCGCCCGAAGGGCGATGATGCTCCCCCTCCGGGGGCAGCGAACAACGTGAGCGTGGGGGTCGTCATCTATCCCTCCTCGTCCAGGCCCTGCTGCACCATCTCGGCGGCCCGCATCAGCGCGCGCAGCTTGTTCAGCGTCTCCTGCCATTCGCCCTCGGGCGAGGAATCGTGGACGATGCCGCCGCCGGCCTGCGCATAGAGCGTGCCGTCCTTCAGCACCGCCGTGCGCAGTGCGATGGCGGTATCCATGTCGTCCTGGAAGCTGATGTAGCCAACCGCACCCGAGTAGATGCCGCGGCGCGAAGGCTCGAGCTCGTCGATGATCTCCATCGCACGCACCTTGGGCGCGCCGCTGACGGTGCCGGCGGGAAATGCCGCGCGCAGTACGTCCATGCTGGTCAGCCCCGGCTTCAGCACGCCCTCGACGTTGGACACGATGTGCATCACGTGCGAATAACGCTCGATGACCATCCGGTCGGCCACCTTGACCGTGCCCGTCTGCGCGACCCTGCCTACATCGTTGCGCCCAAGGTCGAGCAGCATCACGTGTTCGGCGATTTCCTTCGGGTCGTTAGCCAGCTCCACGGCCAGCGCTTCGTCGGCTTCGCGCGTGGCGCCGCGCGGACGCGTGCCGGCGATGGGCCGCAGCGTGATCGCGCTGCCCTCCTTGCGCACCAGGATCTCCGGCGAGGCGCCGACGACATGGAACCCGTCGAAGTCGTAATAGAACATGTAGGGCGACGGATTGATCGAGCGCAGTGCGCGGTAAAGCGAAAGGGGTGAGGCGGAAAACGGCATCGCCATCCGCTGCGAGATCACCACCTGCATGATGTCGCCCGCGGCGATGTACTCGCGCGCACGATCCACGGCGGCCTTGTAGCCGGCCTCGCCGAATTCGCTGATGGCGTGAGCGGTGGCCGTGCCGGTCTGGTACGGAATGGCCACGGGTTCGCGCAACTTGCGCCGCAGCTGCGCCAGGCGCTCGCGCGCGCCGGCATAGGCCTCGGGCAGCGCCGGATCGGCGTACACGATCAGCGAGATCTTGCCCTTCAGGTTGTCGACGACCGCCAGCTCTTCGGTCAGCAGCAGCAGGAAATCCGGGATGTCGGCCAGGCCCGGCGTGGGCGGATTCGCCGTATGCGCGAGCTTGTGCTCGATGTGCCGCACGATGTCGTACGCGAAGTAGCCCGCCAGTCCGCCGCAGAAGCGCGGCAGTCCCGGCAGCGGGGCGGCGTGGAAGCGCGCGCGGAACGTCTCGACGAAGGCCAGCGGATCGCCGTCGAAGGACTCGCGGATGCCGCCATCGTCCTCGACGTCCACGTGCTGCCCGCGCGCGCGCAACCGGGTGCGGGCCGGCAGC
>JANNNM010000522.1:0-1338 GCA_031398535.1 Betaproteobacteria bacterium
CCCTTCTGCAGCTGGGCGATCACGTCCTTGGCTTCATCTTCCTTCTCGACCAGGATGTGCTTGACCTTGTATTCCTTGTCGCCCATCTGCAGCTTGATCTGGTCGTATTCCTTCTTGAGGTCGGCGTCCGAGATCGGGTTCTTCTTGATCCAGTCGGTGACGAAGGCACGGACCAGCACGGTCTGGCCGGCCAGGTCCATCTGGTTCTTCACCTCGGTGTTCTTGTCGAGGTTGGCCCGCTTCGCTTCGCGCATCAGCAGTTCGCGCGTGTTGAGTTCGTCGCGGATCGCGGCGCGAAGCTCCGGGCTGTCCGGCTGGCCCTGCTGGGTGCGTTCCTTCAGCATCCAGTCGAACTGCGACTGCGGATACAGCGCCTTGCCCGCGGCTGCGGCCGCCGGGGCAGCAGCCTTGGGGGCGGCCGGCTGGGCGTGGGCGATGCCCGCCACGATGAACAGCGCGGCGAGGAGGGGAACTGCCATTTTAGTTCTGGTCATTGCGTACATCCTTTCGTCAGGAAGGGAATTCGTCCGGGGTATACGCGCGGATTGCCAGCGCGTGCACCGGATGGGGGATCAGGTCGCCGACCCGGTCCAGCACGGCGCGATGCCGGGCCAGTCGGGACAGACCGATGAAGTGCTCGGACACGATCAACAGCGAAAAGTGCCCGGCGCCGCCGGCGGCACCGGCATGACCCGCATGCTCGGCACTGTCGTCGGCCAGTTCGAAGACCGACGCGCCCAGTGGTGCCAGGCGGGTCCGTAACGTATCCGCGGCCATTGTCGTGACAGGAGGGCTCATGGCTTCTGCGGCTCGACGATGTGCCTCGACAGGTACAGGCCCTGGGCCAGCGCAAAGGCCAGGAAGAGGCCGATGCCGCCCCAGACCTTTAAGTTGACCCAGGTCTCGGTGGAAAAGTTGAACGCGACGTACCAGTTGAGCGCGGCCATCGCGAAGAAAAACGACACCCACGACCACGTGACCGTCGACCATACGGCGGGCGGCAGCACGATGTCCTTCAGCAGGTAGCCGATCAGGTCGCGCCCGAAGGCCAGTTTGCCGACGAGCAGCGTGAAGCCGAACGCGCAGTAAAGCACCGTGGGCTTCCACTTGATGAAGACCTCGTCCTGCAGGATCAGCGTGGCGCCGCCGAACACCACGATGATGGCGAACGACAGCAAGTGCACGACCGACACCTTGCCCTTGTAGCGGAACCACGCGATCTGCGCGATCGAGGCCACGATCGCGACGGCGGTCGCGAACATGATGCCCTGCCACTTGAAGGCAACGAAGAAGAGGATGAGCGGAAAGTAGTCCGCGAACAGTTGCATCGTGGTCCAA
>JANNNM010000560.1:0-6449 GCA_031398535.1 Betaproteobacteria bacterium
CGTTCCAGCGGCCTTCGTTGCCGTCGTCGCCCTCGGCGACCAGCGTCTGCGTCACCACATTGTCGAGGAACGCACGGTCGTGGCTCACCACCAGCAGCGTGCCGCTGTAGCTCTGCAGCGTGGCTTCGAGGAGGTCGAGCGGCGCGAGCAGATGCGGATAGGCGGGCATGGGACGGCATTGTAGCCGTGCGCGCGCTGCTGCGTTACGCCGTGTTGCCCGCCCGCGCGTCCAGCGCCGCCCAGCGTTCGAACTTCTGCGCGAGCAGATGCTCCACGGCCTCCGCGCGGGCGCGGTCGGCTTTCATCAACGCGGCATCACGTTTGTGATAGTCCGGCGCGCACATCGTGGCGGTCAGCGCGTGCTGCTCCTGCTCCAGCGCTTCCAGTTCCGCCGGCAGCGCGGCCAACTCGCGCTGCTCCTTGAAGCTCAGCTTCACCACCGCCGCGCGTTCGACGCGCGGCGTCGCTTTCGCAGGCGTCGCGGTTGCCGCCACCTCGCGCGCGGCCTCCGCCTGCTTGTACGCCATCCAGTCGCTGTAGCCGCCGACATATTCGCGCCAGCGGCCCTCGTCACTCGCGTCGCCTTCGGCCACCAGCGTCTGCGTCACGACGTTGTCGAGGAACGCGCGATCGTGGCTCACGACCAGCAGCGTGCCGCTGTAGCTCTGCAACGTGGCTTCAAGCAGGTCGAGCGACTCGATGTCGAGGTCGTTGGTCGGTTCGTCCAGCACCAGCAGGTTGGCCGGCTGCGCGAAGAGCCGCGCCAGCAGCAACCGGTTGCGTTCGCCGCCGGAGAGCATCTTCACCGGCGCCTGCGCGCGTTCGGGCGGGAACAGGAAGTCGCCGAGGTAGGAGAGCACGTGCTTGCGGCCCTCGCCCGTCTCGACCCAATCGGCGCCGGGGCTGATCGTGTCCTTCAGCGAGCGCTCCGGATCCAGTTGCTCTCGCATCTGGTCGAAGTACGCGATGGTCAGCTTGGTGCCGAGCTTGATCGTGCCGCTGTCCGGCTGCAGCTCGCCCAGCAGCAACTTCAGCAGCGTGGTCTTGCCGGCACCGTTGGGGCCGATCAGACCCAGGCGGTCGCCGCGCTGCACGCGCATTGAAAGACCGCGCACCAGCGTGCGATCGCCACGGCGGATGTTGACGTTTTCCAGTTCGGCCACCAGCTTGCCGGACCGATCCCCTGCATCGAGCCCCAGCTTGACATTGCCGATGCGGTCGCGCCGCTCGGCGCGCTCGTTGCGCAGCCGCTCCAGACGGCGCACCCGGCCTTCGTCGCGCGTGCGCCGCGCCTGCACGCCCTGCCGGATCCACGCTTCCTCCTGCGCCCAGAACTTGTCGAACTTGCGGTTGGAAACGGCTTCGGCCGCCAGTTCGTCGGACTTCCGCGTGAGGTAGGTCGAGAAGTTACCCGGGTAGGAGCGCAGCTGCCCGCGGTCCAGCTCGATGATGCGCGTGACCACCCGATCGAGGAACGCGCGATCGTGCGTGATGATGATGGCGGTGGGGCCCTTGACGAGCAGGTCCTCCAGCAGCGTGATGCCGTCCAGGTCGAGGTGATTGGTCGGCTCGTCGAGCAGCAGCAGGTCAGGCTGCATCGCCAGGGCCAATGCCAGTGCCGCGCGCTTGGCCTGTCCGCCCGACGCCGTCTCCGGCGCCTGCGCCTCGTCGAGGCCGAAGCGATGCATGAATTCCACCAGACGGGCCTCGATGCGCCAGCGTTCGCGGTCGTCGCTCATCCGCTCGAGGTGGCCGCGCTGCACCAGGCTTTCGCGCATCGTGGAGGCGGGCGGCAGCGTCGGTTCCTGCTCCACCAGCACCACCTGCAGGCCGTCGCGGCGCTGCGTGAGGCCGTCGTCGAGGTCGATGTCGCCGGAAAGCGCCTTCAGCAGCGACGACTTGCCGGTACCGTTGCGGCCGATGAGGCCGATGCGCTCGCCGTCCTGCACGGCCAGCTGCGCGCGATCGAGAAGCGGATGGAGCCCGAACGCGAGTTCGGCGTCCTGCAGGGTGAGGAGTGCCATGGGGGCGAAGGATACGCGAGTGGCGGTGGCAGTCCGCAAGTACGTTTGCAGGCGAGGCTTCGGCCTCGCGGGTTCGATGCGGGCAGTGTCCCTGTAACAAAGGGGTCAGGGTCAGATAAACAAAGGGGTCAGGCTCAACTGAGCTGACCGAGTCCATGTTTGACGCGTAACCAGATTGAGCCTGACCCCTTTGCTTATCTGACCCTGACCCCTTTGTTACCTTTGTTACGCCGCGACGCGCACCGCCGCGGCGTTGAGCTTCGCCTGCGCGTCACGCAACGCGGTACGCAGGCCCTCTTCCACCACCGGGTGGTAGAACGGCAACTCGAGCATCTGCGCAACGGTGAGGTTCAACTGCAACGCCCACGCCAGCAGGTGGCCGATATGCTCCGCGTCGGGGCCGATCATCTCGGCGCCAAGGAAACGGCCGCTGCCGGTGGCCGCATACACGTGCAGCAACCCCTTGTTGCGCAACATCACGCGCGAGCGGCCCTGGTCCTCGAAGGACACCTGCCCCGTGACATGCGGTACGTCGCGCACCGCCTTGTACCCGCCACCGATCACGGCGATCTGCGGATCGGTGAACACCACGCCCAATCCGGCGCGGCGCAGCCCGGCACGGACGACCGGATACGTCGCCGCATTCTCGCCCGCGATGCGGCCTTCGTCCGCGGCCTCGTGCAGCAGCGGCACGTCGTTGTTGGCATCGCCGGCGATGAAGATGTTCGTCGCGCCACAGCGCAAGGTCGTGCGGTCGAAGAGCGGCACGCCCCAGGTATCCAGTTTCGCGGACGTGTTTTCAAGGCCCAGATGGCGCACATTGGCGGAACGCCCTGTCGCCGCCAGCAGGTACGAAAATCGTTCCACCTGCGACGTGCCATCGAGCGCGCGATACGTGACCACGACGTCGTCTCCCTCGCGCGCCACGTCGGCATGCGCGTCGGTATCGAGGTAGAACTCCTCGCCGAAATCGCGGCGCGCGAGCTCGAGCAGCGCAGGATCGGCCAGCGGACCCACGCCGCCACCACGACCGAACACCTTCACGCGCACGCCGAGCCGATGCAGCGCCTGGCCGAGCTCGAGCCCGATCACGCCGGGGCCGAACACCGCGACGCTTTCCGGCAGGTCGTCCCACTCGAACACGTCGTCGTTGATCACGAGCCGATCGCCCAGCGCTTTCCACGCCGACGGGTACGACGGTGACGAGCCGGTGGCAATCACCACGCGCGAGGCCTTGATCGTCAGGTGCTCGTCGACCTGCAGCGTCGTGTCGTCGATGAAGCGTGCATGGCCGCGCACCTTGTCGGCATCCGGGATGCCGTCGACGCCGCGCAGCACGAAGCCGACGAAGCGATCGCGCTCGCGCTTGACGCGCGCCATCACGGCGCGGCCGTCCACCTTGACGCTGCCTTCGAGATGCAGGCCGAAGGCAGGGAACCGGTCCACCGCATGCGCGGCTTCCGCCGGCGCGATCAGCAGCTTGCTCGGCATGCAACCGACGCGCGCGCACGTGGTGCCGTACGGACCGCCTTCGATCACCACCACGCGCTTGCCGGCGTTGCGAGCCGCGCGATACGCGGCCAGGCCCGCTGTGCCGGCGCCGATCACGGCGACGTCGACGGTCATTTCCTGCAGGGGCGTGGAGGTGCTGGTGGCCATGGTCTTCAATCCTTTCATGGACTGCGGGAGCCGGACCTGCCGGCTCCCTGCAGTCTTGCTGCTTGCGGAGCTTCTTACGCGGCTTTGCGCAGGAACGCTTCCAGGGCTTCCGACCCGCCGATCAGCTGGCCGTTGATGAACACCTGCGGCACCGTACCGGAACCCGCGATGGCGCCCACGGCACGCGAGCGGATCGTGTGCGGCAGCGTGATCTCGGCGAAGTCGTAGCCGGCTTCCGTCAGCTGCCGCTTGGCCGTCTTGCAGAACCCGCAACCGTCACGCGTCAGGATCGCCACCTGGTCAGGCTTCTTCGCCTTCGGGTTGATGTAATGCAGCATCGTATCCGCATCGGACACCTTGAACGGGTCGCCCGGCTCCTGCGGCTCGAGGAACTGCTTCTCGATCTTGCCGTTGCGCACCAGCATCGAGTAGCGCCACGACCGCTTGCCGAAATTGAGATCCGACTTGTCGACGAGGAGACCCATCTTCTCGGTAAACTCGCCATTGCCGTCGGAGAGCAGGAACACGTTCTCCGCTTCCTGGTCCTTGCCCCACTCTTCCATCACGAACGGATCGTTGACGGAAACGCAGATGATCGAGTCGATGCCCTGGGCCTTGAACGCCGGCCACAGTTCGTTGAAGCGCGGCAGGTGCGTGGACGAGCAGGTCGGCGTGAACGCGCCGGGCAGCGAGAACACGACCACGTTCTTGTTGGCGAAGAGATCGTTGGACGTCACCGTGGCCCAGTCGCCGTTGCGACGGATGCGAAACGAGACCTGCGGGACCGGTTGGCCTTCCTTGACGGGAAATGCTTGCGACATGGCGTTGCTCCTTGGTATGAACGATTGGACCGTTGTATTGTGGGGATCGTCTTATCATAAATCCAATTCTTATAATTGATGTTTATGATAGTTTTAGATTATCGACCAACGCCGCCCGGCCCACGCCATGACCACCGACCTGCCTTTCCCCACGCTCATCGACCTTGCTGCCCAACTCGCGCGGGGCGACACCACGTCTCGCGCACTGGTCGACGCGTGCCTCGCGCGCATCGCCGCCAGTGACGGCACACTGCACGCGTTCATCGAGGTCTATCGCGACGAGGCCATAGCACTCGCCGATGCCGCCGATCTCGAGCGTGCCACCGGTTTCGCGCGTGGCCCGTTGCATGGCCTGCCGATTGCGCTCAAGGACCTGCTCGAAATCGAGGGCCGACAGACCACCGCGGGCTCGAAGTCGTGGCTAGGCAGGCGCTCCGACCACACCGCCACCGCAGTCACGAAACTGCTGGCCGCCGGCATGATTCCCGTCGGCAAGACGCACATGGTGGAATTCGCGTTCGGTGGCTGGGGCCGCAATGCGCCGATGGGCGCGCCGTGGAATCCGTGGGACAGGAAGACCCACCGCGTGGCTGGCGGATCGTCCAGTGGCTCTGCGGTGGCGGTCGCCGCCGGCTTGGTGCCCGCCGCGATCGGTTCCGACACCGGCGGCTCGATCCGCATTCCCGCCGCGTTGTGCGGGCTCACCGGCTTGAAACCGACGTTCGGTCTCGTCAGTCTCCACGGCGCCGTGCCGCTGTCCACGGTGTTCGATTCGATCGGACCGCTGGCGCACACGGTGGAGGACATTGCGCTGCTGACCGATGCAATGTCGGGGCAGGATCCGCACGACCCGGGCACGCTGGCTGCGCCGCGCGTCGATTGCAGTGCGGCGCTCAGCGGTGCAATCGATGTGCGTGGCATGCGCATCACCGTGTTGGCGCCGGAACAATTTCCGTCGTACCTCGAGCCCGACGTGCGCCGCGCCCGCGACGAGGCCATCGCACATTTCCGGCAGCGGGGCGCCATCGTCGAGGAAGCGCGCGTCCCCTTCGACCTCGACACCATCGCCGCGGCGCTGGGCATGATGCTGGCCACCGAAGCGTTTGCGTATCACCGCGACTACGCCGAGGACCCGGCCGTGCCGCTCGATCCATGGGTACGCAAGCGCCTGCTGGGCGGCAAGGGCGTGACGGCGGCGCAATGGCTCGATGCCTTGACGGCCACGCGCCGCGCGCAGGCACAGTTCGCCGACTGGATGCGCGGACGCGATGCGTTGTTGACGCCCACGCTGCCGATCACGGCCGTGCCGATGGCCGAGGTCGATGAATCGAAGGCACCGCTGGCCGACTTCACGCGCGCGGTGAACTACCTGGGGGGATGCGCGATGTCGTTACCGGCGGGATTGTCATCGACGGGGATGCCGATCGGTGTGCAGCTGGTCGGCGCGCCGTTCGCGGAACCGGTGCTGATCCGGCTGGGCCGCGCGTTCCAGGATGCCACCGACTGGCATCGGCGCCGGCCGCCGGCGTAACAAAGGGGTCAGGGTCAGAAAAAAGGGGCCGGGCCCCTTTTTTGTGACCCCGGCCCCTTTGTTACTGCAGCGACGGCTTCTTCATGTAATCGCCGCGATCGCCGGAGCGGATGCTGATGCCCACCACCTTGTCGCCGCGCGCGACGGTCAGCGGAATCTCCGTGCCTGCAGGGCCCAGCTGCCACACGCAACGCAGCATGTCGGCGATGCTGCCTACGCGCTGGTCGGCCACGGCCATGACGGCGTCGCCCTTGCGCACGCCCGCCTGCTCGGCCGGACCACCTTTGGCAATGCCGCCTACCACCACGCGTGAATCGTCGTCGTTGGTGTAGAGGCCAAGCCACGGCCGCGGCGGACGCGCGGCACGGCCCATGCGCACCATGTCATCGAGGATGGGCGGCAGCAGGTCGATGG
>JANNNM010000273.1:0-3171 GCA_031398535.1 Betaproteobacteria bacterium
CTACACGCCCGCGCATTTCGTGCGGCTGGTCGAGACCCACGGCATCGCGTATCACGAGAAGAAGCTCGGCCAGTTGTTCTGCGACGACTCGGCGCACGACATCATCACGATGCTGAAGACCGAGTGCGACCGCGGCAACGTGCAATGGCGCATGCCCTGCGCGGTCAACGGCGTGGTGCGCGATGGCGACGGGTTCGTCGTCGCCACGGTGCAGGGCAGCGTGCGTTGCGCGTCGCTGGTGGTGGCCACCGGCGGGCTCACGGTGCCCAAGATCGGCGCCACGCCCTTCGGTTACCGGCTGGCCGAGCAGTTCGGCTTGCCGATCGTGCCGCCGCGCCCCGCGCTGGTGCCGCTGGCCTTCGCGCCTGAGGCACTCGCGCGTTACGGCGACCTCTCCGGTGTTTCCGTTGACGCCTTGGTGTCGTGCAACGGCGGCCGCTTTCGCGAGAACCTGCTCTTCACGCATCGCGGCCTGTCCGGCCCGGCCATCCTGCAGATCTCCTCGTACTGGGAGGGCCGCACGCCGCTCACGATCGACCTCCTGCCCGACACGGACGTCGGCGCGTGGTTCGCCGCGCGCGTCACTTCCACGGCGCGCCTGGACAATGCGCTCGCCGACCTGCTGCCGCGACGTTTCGCGCAGCAATGGTGCGCGGCCGAGAGCCTGGCGTTGCCGTTGTCGCAGCTTGGCCCGGAGCGCCGCCGCGCCGCGGCCGCAAAACTGCATGCGTGGCAGGTGCAGCCCTCCGGCACGCTCGGCTACAACAAGGCCGAGGTCACGCTGGGCGGTGTCGACACGCGCGCGCTGTCGTCGAAGACGATGGCCGCGCTGTCTTTGCCGAACCTGTACTTCGTCGGTGAGGTGATGGATGTCACCGGCTGGCTCGGCGGCTACAACTTCCAGTGGGCGTGGGCCTCCGGCCACGCCGCCGGCCAGGCCGCGTGACCGGCGGTCCATCGATCGACCCCACGCGCATGCTGTAGCCTTCCGCGATGGCCCGAACCCTGCTTGTCCGGCACGCCCATGTCGTCACGATGGATCCCGCGCGGCGCGAGATCGTCGATGGTGGTCTCTTCATCGAGGATCACCGGATCGTTGCGGTCGGCGCGACGGACACGTTGCCGGATAGCGCGGACGAAGTGCTCGACCTCCACGGCCACATCGTGATCCCCGGTCTCGTCAACACGCATCACCACATGTTCCAGAGCCTCACGCGCGCGGTGCCGGGCGTGCAGGATGCGGAACTGTTCGACTGGTTGCAAGGGCTTTATCCGCTGTGGATGGGCCTGACGCCCGAGATGATCCGCGTATCGACGCAGACCGCGATGGCGGAACTGATGCTGTCCGGCTGCACCACCTCCACCGACCACCTGTACGTGTTCCCCAACGGCGCGCGCCTCGACGACGCGATCGAGGCCGCGGCCGCCATCGGCATGCGCTTCCACCCGACGCGCGGCAGCATGAGTGTCGGCAAGAGCGCCGGCGGGCTGCCGCCGGATTCGCTGGTGGAGGACGAGGCGGCCATCCTGGCCGACACGCGGCGCGTGATCGAGGCCTTCCACGATCCCGCGCGGTATTCGATGCTGCGCGTGGGCGTGGCGCCGTGCTCGCCGTTCTCGGTCAGCCGCGACTTGATGCGCGAGTCGGCAGCCCTGGCGCGCGCGTATGGCGTGGGCCTGCACACGCACCTCGCCGAAAACGACAGCGACGTCGCGTACAGCCGCGAGCATTTCGCGATGACGCCGGCCGAATATGCCGAGAGCCTGGGCTGGGTCGGCCACGACGTCTGGCACGCGCACTGCGTCAAGCTCGATGCTCCGGGCATCGCGTTGTTCGCGCGCACCGGCACCGGCGTGGCGCATTGCCCGTGCTCCAACATGCGGCTTGCCTCCGGCATCGCGCCGATCCGCGCGATGCGCGACGCGGGCGTGCCGGTGGGGATCGGCGTCGACGGCAGTGCGTCCAACGATGCGGGGCACCTGCTTGCGGAAACCCGCCAGGCGATGCTGTTGCAGCGGGTGGGCTTCGGCCCGGCGGCGATGAGCGCGCGCGAGGCGCTCGAGATCGCCACGCTCGGCGGTGCCCGCGTGCTGGGCCGGGATGACATCGGCGCGCTGGCGCCAGGCATGGCTGCCGACCTCGCGGCCTTCGACCTGCGCGCGGTGGCCTTTGCCGGCGCGCTGGCGGACCCCGTCGCGGCGCTGGTGTTCTGCGCGCCGCAGGACGTCGCCTTCAGCGTCATTCACGGTCGCGTCGTCGTGCGCGACGGCCACCTCACCACGCTCGACCTGCCGATGCACATCGAGCGGCACAACAGCCTGTCGCAAGTGCTGGCTGCCGGCATGCGCTGACGATGCATGCCTGACCCGCCGGCGGCGCGGCCCCCGCTGGTAGAATCGTTTTCTTCGCGTCGCCTGCGTCGTGCAGAGGCGCGCCCACTCCCGGAGTCCCTCATGCGCACATTCGCCGCGATCGCCATCGCCCTCGCTGCTGTCTCACTTCCGGTGCATGGCCAGGTCAGGATCGGCCTCATGGTCTCCGCCACCGGCCCGACCACCGCCATCGGGATCCCGCAGAAGAACACCGGCGACCTGTTGCCGCGCAAGGTGGGCGACACGACCATCGAGTACTTCCAGCTCGATGACGGCGGCGACACCACGCGCGCCGTGCAGAACGCGAAGAAGCTGATCCAGGAAAACAACATCGACGCGCTGATCGGGCCGTCCACCACGCCCAATGCGCTGGCCATCCTCGACATCATTGCCGAAGCGAAGGTGCCGGTGATGGCGACGGTGGGGACGTCCGCCGTCGTCGAGCCGCTCGATGCGAAGAAGCGCTGGGTGTTCAAGACCACGCAGAACGACGACCTCATCGCCGGCGCGCTGATCAAGCACATGGTGAAGAACGGCGTGAAGACGATCGGCTTCATCGGCTTCAACGATCCCTACGGCGAGAACTGGTACAAGGTGTTCGTGCCGCTGGCCGAGAAGGCCGGCATCAAGGTCGTCGCCAGCGAGCGCTATGCGCGTACCGACCAGAGCGTCACCGGCCAGACGTTGAAGCTGATCGCGTCCAAGCCTGATGCCGTACTGATCGCCGCCGTCGGCGGTCCTGCCGTGCTGCCGCAGGCCACGCTGTTCGACCAGGGCTACAAGGGCCGCGTCTACCAG
>JANNNM010000596.1:0-3896 GCA_031398535.1 Betaproteobacteria bacterium
CGGCACGCGAGGCCACGATCGACTTCACGGGCTCCAGCGCACAGCAGCCGACCAATTTCAACGCGCCTTCGGCGGTGTGCACGGCGGCCGTGCTCTACGTGTTCCGTACGCTGGTCGATGACGAGATCCCGATGAATGCCGGGTGCCTGAAGCCGCTGCACATCGTCATTCCCGAAGGATCGATGCTGAACCCGCGCTATCCGGCCGCCGTGGTGGCGGGCAACGTCGAGACTTCGCAGACGATGACCGACGCGTTGTATGGTGCGCTGGGCGTGCTGGCCGCGTCGCAGGGGACGATGAACAACTTCACGTTCGGCAATGCCACCTACCAGTACTACGAAACGATCTCCGGCGGCGCCGGCGCGGGTCCCGGTTTCGCGGGAGCCAGTGTCGTGCAGACGCACATGACCAATTCGCGGCTGACCGATCCGGAGGTGCTGGAGTGGCGGTTCCCGGTGCGGCTCGAGTCGTTCGGTATCCGCCGCGGCAGTGGTGGCGCGGGTCAGTTCCGCGGCGGCGATGGTTCCGTCAGGCGCGTGCGGTTCCTCGAAGCGATGACGGCGGTGATGCTCGCCAACCATCGCCGCGTGCCGCCTTTCGGCATGGCCGGCGGCGGCCCCGGCGCGCTGGGCCGCAACTGGGTCGAGCGCACCGATGGCACGCGCGAGGAATTCGGCGCCACCTGCAAGGTGGAGATGCGGCCGGGCGACATCTTCGTGATCGAGACGCCGAGCGGCGGTGGCTACGGAAGTCCCGCCGGATGACGGCCGGCGCATGACGAAGGACAAGGTGACGCCGACGGTCGGCATCGACTGGCTGGTGGCGGGTGCGCGCGGTGATGCGCCGCTTGCCGATCAGGTCGAGTGGCTGGAGCACTTCTGCAGCTGGCTGCGCGCCGGACGTGCGGGCGAGTCGGCGTCCGACAAGGAGGCCGCCGAACGCGGCGCGTCGCCCGCCACGCGCCTGCGCTTCTTCCTGGGCGTGCTCGAACGGCATCCGGAGCGTCGGCTGGCGGTGGCGCAACTGCTGCGCGCCACGCTGCGCGCGATGGACGGCATCGGCTTGCTGTGCGACACCGGCTTGCCTCGCGCGTCGGCGTTCTTCCAGGAACTGTCGGGGCGCATCGCGTTGAAGCTGCTCCCCACGCCCCCTGCGCCCAACGACCTGGCGGCGCTTTTCGGGCGGCTCTTTCCCGACGCGCGCGATGCCGACTGGATCGCGACGCTGCCGCCGGCCACGCTCGATGCGATGGTCGCGCTGTTCGGCGCGGGGCTGGAAGCGCCGGGCGAGGGCCCGTGGCATCAGCTCGGCCGCGACGCCGACGATGCGCTGATGATCCTCGCGAGCCAGGTGCAGGCGATAGGCATGTCGCAGCGGGTGCGCCAGCGCACGTCGACGGAACGTCCGCTCGATTCGCCCTTCGCGGGGCTTGCGACCGCTGTGCACGAGTTCGTCGATACGCCAAGCGCCGCACCGGAGTTCGACACTGCCTACGCGGCGGTGAAGAGCCACATCGCCCGCTGCACGCGCGCACTGATGGATGTGGCGGCGCACCTTTCGAGCTATGGCGTGTCGATCGACCTCGTGTACCAGATCGAACGGGCGCGCCTGTCGTTGCAGCGCCTTGAGTCGCTGGCGTCACTGCGCGCGGCGCCGACGCTCGACATCGTGGCCAGTGCGCACTTCGCGGCGTCGCTGATCCGCGCCAATGCCTCCCACCGCAGCATTCGCGCGCTGCTGGCGGAGAACACGCACCTGCTGAGCCGGCGCATCGTCGAATCGGCGCGGAAGACCGGCGAGCACTACATCACACGCGACGGCCACGAATACCGCGCGATGCTGGCGTCGGCGGCGATCGGCGGGGCGGTGACCGGCGCCACGGTCATCGTCAAGATCGCCACGGTGGGACATGGACTGCCGCCGTTCCTTGAAGGCCTCGTCGCGTCGACCAACTACGCGCTGTCCTTCGTGCTGATCCACTTCCTGCACGGCACGCTGGCCACGAAGCAACCGGCCATGACGGCCGCCACGCTTGCCGATCACCTGAACGCGGCGCACCACGAGCGGCGCCTGCGGGGATTCGTGGCCGAAGTGGCCGGACTGGTGCGCTCGCAGGTGGCGGCGATCATGGGCAACCTGATGCTGGTGATTCCGGCGGCATTGTTGTTGCAGGCGCTGCTGCTGGCCGTCGGCGGGCATCACCTGCCGAAGCCCGAGGAATCGCTCAAGTACATCGAAAGCCTGTCCGTCATCGGCCCCACGCCGCTCTATGCCGCGTTCACCGGCGTGCTCTTGTGGTTGTCTGCGCTCTGCGCCGGGTGGTTCGAGAACTGGGCCACCTTTCGCCACCTGCCCGAGGCCATCGGGCGCAGCCGTCTCGTGCTGCGGCTGCTGGGCGACGCCGGCGCCGCGCGCTTCGCGACGGCGGTGGACAACAACCTGGCCGCGCTGGGTGGCAACATCTCGCTGGGCGTGCTGCTCGGCATGGTGCCGGTGGTCGCACTTTTCTTCGGCCCGCCGATCGAGGTGCGCCACGTGACGTTGTCCACCGGCCAGCTGGCGCTGGCATCGTGGGCGCACGGGAATGGCGTGTTCACGCTGGCCGCGTTCTGGTGGGCGGTGATCGGCATCGGCGTCATCGGCGTCATGAACCTCACCGTGTCGTTTGCGCTGGCGATGTGGGTGGCCATCCGCTCGACCGGCCGGGGGGTCGTGTCGAGGCGCCGGTTGCGCCGGGCCGTGCTGGCCCATCTGTTCCTGTCGCCGCGCGATTTCCTGCTGCCGCCGCGAACCCGCTGACCCGATCGCGGGTCCAATCCCGGTCAGGTCCCGGAGAGTGGCGGAAAGCCGCGCCGGTGCCTCATAATTGCGCCCTTTTCGCCAAGCATTTTCACCCGCAGACACCAGGATCCGCCATGGCCTCGATCTACGATTTTTCCGTCACCGACATCAAGGGCAAGCCGGTCAAGCTCGACCGCTACCGCGGCAAGCCGCTGCTGATCGTCAATACGGCCAGCCAATGCGGCTACACGCCGCAGTACAAGGGCCTTGAGGCGCTCTACAAGAAATATCACGACCAGGGCTTCGAAGTGCTGGGCTTTCCGTGCAACCAGTTCGGCGAGCAGGAGCCGGGTGACTCGAAGGCCATCGCGGATTTCTGCGAGCTCATCTTCGGCGTCACGTTTCCGCTGTTCGCCAAGGTGGATGTCAACGGCGACGCGGCGGCGCCGGTGTTCAAGTACCTGAAGGCCGAGAAGCCGGGCCTGCTGGGCAGCGAAGGCATCAAGTGGAACTTCACCAAGTTCCTGGTTGATCGTGAAGGCAAAGTGATCGCCCGGTTCGCGCCGAAGGACACACCGGAGTCGATCGCCGCCGACATCGAGAAGGTGCTCTGATGGCGTGGCGCCGCGCCCTGGCGGCCGGCATGGTCGCCGGTCTTGCCTTGGGCAGCGGCGCCGTCACGGCGCAGCCTGATCCCAACAAGACGCTGCGCGTGGCGTTCCTGATCGCCGAGACAGGCTTCGATCCGCAAGCGGCGTCGGACGTGTATTCCAACTACGTGATGCGCTCGGTGTTCGATCCGCTGTTCCGCTTCGACTACCTGGCGCGACCGCACAAGATCATTCCCAATACTGCAGCGGCGATGCCGGAGATGGCCGACGGTGGCAGGACCTGGACGATCAAGGTGAAGCCCGGCACGTATTTCTCGGACGATCCCGCGTTCAAGGGGTCCAGGCGCGAGCTGACGGCCGCCGACTACATCTACACGTGGAAGCGCACGCTCGACCCGAAGATGCGTTCGCCGCACCTCGAGCTCTTCGACGGCAAGATCGTCGGCATGGACGCCGTGCTGGCCAAGGCGAAGGCGACGGGCAAGTTGGACTATGACGCGCCGG
>JANNNM010000609.1:0-6947 GCA_031398535.1 Betaproteobacteria bacterium
GGCGGGCGCATTCGAGCCGTATGTTCCCGGTGCGTGCGGCAAAAAAATGGGAGGTCGTGGGTTGACCTCCCCTTTTTTTTGCCCTCACGCGCCCGAACCCGAAGCCTGCGGCGACCTAAGCCCGCCTGGAGGCGCCTCGCCCCGCGCCGGGCCACAACGAACAGTACGCACGACACCCCGCGCCGTGCCACGACGAACAGAACGCACGCCGGCCCGTACCGCGTCTACGAATCGTCCGGTCCGGTAAGATATCCCAACCGCGCCGACACGCGATCCGCGCATTCGCGCAGTGCCTCGGCCAGTCGCCCATCCCATGCGGGATCGAAGCTGCCGGAAGGTCCGAGTGCGGTGATGGCGAGTGCGAGTTCACCGCGATGATCGAAGACCGGTGCGGACAGCGCGTTGATGCCGGGAAGGGGATGCCCGACCGCGCGCGCCATGCGCCGCGTGCGGACTTCCGCCAGCATCGGGTCGCCATCGGCGCGCGGCGCGCGTGCTGCGTCCTGGCCCGTGATTGCCGGATCGCGGCTTTCGCGCGCCTCCAGTCCCGCGACCACGGCGGCGGGCAGGAAGGCCGCGAACACGCAACCCGTGGCCGTGTTGCGGATCGACATCACCGTGCCCACGCGCATGTTGACGTGGATCGGCCGCGTGGATTCCTGGATCGACACGATCGTCGGGCCATGCGAACCGAGCACGGCCACGGCCACCGTATGACCGATGGTGGCGGCCAGTGCGGCCAGCGAGGGTGCGGCCAGGCGCAGCGGCGACAACCGTTCGAGACTGGCCACGCCCAACTGCAGGGCGAACGGTCCGAGGCCGTAATGACCGGTGACGGGATCCTGTTCCACCAACCCCAGCTTGCCGAAGCTCACCACGTAGGGATGTGCCTTGGCGGCAGGCATACCCGCGCGTTGCGCGAGTTCGCCGAGCGGCAACGGCGTATCCGCGTCCACCAGCACGCGCAACAATGCGCCGCCCACTTCGATCGACTGGATGCCCCGCTGCGTGCTCACGGACCCGATCATACGTCCTAAGCACCGGCCATCCGGAAACGCGTGCCGGCGGTACGACCGGTAATCGCCCACGGAATTCGCGGGATGGACGGGTGCGCGGCAACGCCACGCCAAGGCAAGGTAAGCTCCCGGCCATGACGCGTCGCCACATCACCCGCTTCACCGTCGAGTTCGGCGACTGCGACCCGGCGCAGATCGTGTTCTATCCCAATTTCTTTCGCTGGATGGACGCTGCCGCCCTGCATTTTTTTCGCGCGGCGGGCGTGCCGTCGTGGCGCGAGTACGAAGCGCGCACCGGCATCCTCGGTACGCCGCTGGTCGACGCGACCGCACGCTTCCTGCGCCCGGCGTCCTACGGCGACGTGATCGACGTCGAGGCGGCCATCGTGGAATGGCGCGGCAAGAGTTTCGTCATGGCTTACGTGATCCGGCGCGGCGACACGGTGCTGGTGGAAGGCCGCGAGGTGCGCGTGTTCGCGCGCCGGCACCCGGAGGACCCCGCGCGCATCCAGGCGGTGGACGTGCCGGAGGACTTCCGCGCATGGTGCGGATAGCACGCCTCGACTGACCTGAATTGCACGGCTCCTGCTCAGGGCAGCGGGAACACGGCGCCGTACGCCATGCCACCGTAGTACAGGTTGTCGCCGTACATCAGGCCGTTCTGCCACATCGTGAACTCGTTGTTCAGCACGGCCTGGTTGTAGTTGTAGCGCTCGGCGCTGATGCCGCCGCTGCCGCCGAGCGTGCGGCTGTAGCCGCCGTCACCGGCATCCCGCGCGTTCCAGCCGTCACCTGCATTGCCTGAAAAGCGCGTCGCGTTGCTCATGCTGTAGGACGCGGCCTGGATCGCGCCGTCCTCGCGCGATTGAGCTTCCTGCTGGATCTGCGTGTCGCTCGGCGCGTTCGACCAGCCGCTGCTGGCGTGCTTCTGCCACGTGCCGCCGCTGTTGCGATAGACGTTGCCGTCATTGTCGGCATAGGTGTCGTTGCCGGTGGACGTCGATTGCCATTCACTCGACGGCAGCTTGTACAGGCTGCCGGCCTGCGCCAGCAGCACGGGCGGCGGCAACGCGGCCGCGTTGGGCGGGCGTACCGGCCGCGCGGGCGCCTTGGCCACGGCAGCGGTCTGGTCGGTGCCGCGCGCAACGTTGGCGGAAGCGATGTTCGGCGCAGGCGTGGCGGGCGCGCTGGCCGACGGCGCCGGAATGGCGGGCGTGCTCGCGGCGGCCGCCGGCGGCTTGGCCGCGGCCGGGCGCAGATAGATGTTGGCGCTGGCCGATGCGCAGCACGGATAGCCGCCCCAGTAGCTCGGGTGATACACGGTGCCGCCGCCGGCATTCGCCGCGAACGACGCGCTGGCCGCGAGGCCCAGCGCGAAGCTGTACGTGAAGCCGGTGTTGGGGTTGTAGACCGGCGCGGCCGACACGCCATACGTGGGCCGTTGCGGATACCACGTGTTGCCGATCCACGGCGTGTACGCGTAGCCGGTCCCGTAAACGACGGTGCCCGTGGGTTCGACCGCGGTGCCGAGGTAGCCCGGCGTGTAGCCGACGTGCACGACGTCCGCGGTGGCGGAATACACGCGCACATAGGTGACGAAGTGCAGCGGCGACGACGGCGGAATCGTGTAGATCTCCGCGGGCACCGAGGTGGCGATCGTCCACGGGCCCGTGGCCTGCATCGCGGTGAACCAGACGCCGGCCTTCACGGCATACAGCGTGCCGCCGCTGGTGCCGATGATCGGCGTCAGCGTATTGATCGCGGCGTTCAGCGAGGTGCCGGGTATGGGGGCGAACTGCGGCGCGCCGTCGAACTCGGGCTTCAACGTCGGGCCGTTCGCCAGCGGCACGGCGGCCGTTTGCGGGATCGCGTTGTCCACCAGCGCTTCCTTCGCCTGCTTCGTGCCGGCCACGGCCGGGAGCACGGCGCCCGCCAGCGACGTCGGAGGAATCCGCGCAAAGTCGGCGGGCAGCGCGTTGCTGGCCACGAAAGTCCACGGCCCGGTCAGCGCGGCGCTGGTGAACCACCGGCCGGCCAGCAGCGCGTAGTAATTGTTGCTGGTGGCGTCCTGCAGCACATCCGCCCCGGTGTTGGTGGCCCAGCGGAGCGTGGTGCCGGCGATCGGCACGAACTGCGGCGCGCCGTCGAACACGATCAGCTCGGCCGGCGTGGTGCTGACGAAGATCTGCGGTACGCCCTTGTCCAGCATGGCCGGAGGAAAGGCGCGCGGATCGCCGATCATCATGTCGACGAGTTTGCTGGAGGCAACGCTGCGCGCGACGGCGTCGAGACCCGGCGGCGTGATGAAGGGTCGCGTCCACGGCAGGTCGAGTGCCGGCGTCTGCACCCAGCCGTCGAATACGTGCATGAAGTAGTAGTTTTCAACCGTGTCGCGCAACAGCAGTGCGCGCGTGTTGATCACGCGCTGGAAGCGCGGGTTGGACGCCACGGGGCGCAACGCGGGCGCGCCGTCGATGGGCACCAGGATCGCCGGCGTGTTGCTGATGATCACGCGTGGCACCGGGTTCTGCACGGCCACCTGCTTGACGGTGGCGCCCGTGATGGTCGGGGACAGTTTCAACCGGTCGAGCGCGATGCTGCGCACGCTGGCGCCGAACTGCTTCTGCAGTGCCGCCACGTAGGCCGCGCCGTTGTCCGGCAAGGCCGGGAACATGCTCTTCGTGACCTGCAGGTCCTCAAACACGACGGTGCGTAGCGACTTGTTCACGCGCGTGCTGGCCGTGGCGAAGATGGTGCCGAACGACTCGGCGCCGGCGCCCTTGGGCTTGATGGCCAGTGCGCTGCGGAACGCGATCTTGTTGTCGACCCACGACGTGACCTGCGGCTGGTAGACCAGCACCAGTGCATTGGGCAACTGCACCTCGCGCGGCCAGGCCTGCGCGGGCGTCGGTGCCGAAGCGGATGCCACGGCGCTGGCAGGGGCAGGTGATTGCGCGACGGCAGCGCCGGACGCAGCGAACACGAGGCACAACAGGGACGAGGCGAGGCGCGGCAAGGCGCGGGACGTGCGGCGGATGGACATGGTTGGATGGGGCTTCAGGTCGGCAAACCCCGCATGTTACGCGGTTGCACTGTCCCGCTGGCGCGGGACCGCACTTGGCCCCCGCTTGAAGTCGGCGGCGTCGTGACTGTCACAACGGCTTCAAAGCCCAGGCGAACGCGCCAGAACCCGGTCCACCATCACGCCGGCCTGCCCCAGATAGTTGGCGGGGTCGCACAGTGCCGTCAGCGCCGCACGGTCCAGGTGAGCATTGACCTGCGGATGGGCGACCAGCAACTCCAGCAGCGGCTTGTCCTCGCGCAATGCCTGCTGGCACAGCGCCTGGACGAGATCATGCGCAACCTCGCGGCCGATGTGCCGGCCCAGTCCCATCATCACGGCCTCGGACATCACGAGGCCCTTGGTGATGTCGATGTTCGCGCGCATCCTCACCGGATCCACTTCGAGGCCTTCCAGCACGGTGCGCGTCTGTTGCAAGGCGCCGGCCGTCAGGCAGAACGCCTCGGGCAGGACGATCCATTCGATTTCCCACGGGCCGCTGGCACGCTCGTGGTCGGCGATCATCGCGTCCATCAGCGCGGCGGCATGCTGGCGCACCATCGAGACGGCGGCGTGGATGAAGCCCGACGACACCGGATTGCGTTTCTGCGGCATCGTGCTGCTCGAGCCGCGGCCGGGGGCGGCGGGTTCGAACGCTTCGCCCACTTCCGTCTGCATCATCAGCTTGACGTCCAGCGCGATCTTGCCGAGCGTGCCGCCGACGAGGCCCAGGAACGCACCCGTCTCCGCGATGTTGTCGCGCACCGTGTGCCACGCGATCACGGGCTGCCCGAGGCCCAGTTCCGCCATCAGGCCGGCCTGCGTTTCCATGGCCCCCGTCTCGATGGATGCCAGCGTGCCGCAGGCGCCGCCGAACTCGCCGACCAGCACGCGCTCGCGCAATTGTCCGAGGCGTTGCCGATGCCGCTGGATGGCCGCGAGGATCGTGGCCATCTTGTAGCCGAAGGTCACGGGGATGGCCTGCTGCAGCTTGCTGCGACCGATCATGGGCGTATCGCGATAGCGCCTGGCCAGCGTGGCCAGTGCCGCTTCGATCGCGCGGAGCTCGGCGTCAACCAGGTCGAGGCTGGCACGGATCTGCAGCACCGTCGCGGTGTCGATGATGTCCTGTGTGGTCGCCCCCCAGTGACAGAACTCGCCGAGCCCGTCGCGGCACAGCGCATTGAGCTGAGAAACGACGGGCAGGATCGGCGAGCCGACGCGCTCGGTCTGCTGCCGCAGCTTCTCCATGTCGAGGTTGGCGATGTCGCATTGCCTGGCGATTTCGTCGGCGGCCTCCTGCGGAATGATGCCGAGCCGCCCCTGGACGCGGGCCAGCGCCCGTTCGATGTCGAGGTACCGGGCGGTCCGGTACTCGTCGGACCAGATGTCGCGCATCGCCGGCGTGCTGAACATGTTGCGGAAGACCGATGAGTCGATGATCGTGGCGGGCATGGTGTGGCGTGGAGGCGCGGGAGGGTATGTCGGGAGGAATGCGCACCATACCGCAATGGCGTGGGCTGCTTCCAACGGGGAAATCTGTTAATATAGAACGAATTAAACAATAACAAATTGCTGCACGCGGGATCCCATTCCTGCGATGCGGCATCCGCAACGCCGATTGTCAGCGGCAGGCCGGCCCGCGATACTGGACCACGGATCCGGCCGCTGCCGCGTTCGTGCCGCGCCACGCCCGATCCCGGAAGGACCCATCGATGAACACCAGGACTTTCGCTTCGCACGCCGACACCGAGGAAAAGAAGATCAGCTTCGACCGGCTGTCCGCGCACGCCTATGCGTACACGGCGGAGGGCGACCCCAACACGGGCATCATCATCGGCGACGACGCGGTGATGGTGATCGACACGCAGGCCACGCCGGTGATGGCGCAGGACGTGATCCGCCGCATCCGCGAAGTGACGGACAAGCCGGTCAAGTACGTCGTGCTGTCGCACTATCATGCGGTGCGCGTGCTGGGCGCCACCGGCTACAGGCCCGAGCAGATCATCGCCAGCCGCGATACCTACGAGCTCATCATCGAGCGCGGCGAGCAGGACATGAAGAGCGAGATCGAGCGCTTCCCGCGCCTCTTCCGCGCCGTGGAGTCGGTGCCCGGACTGACGTGGCCGACGATCGTGTTCGAGAAGCGGATGACGCTGTGGCTGGGCAAGCTGCAGGTGGAATTGCTGCAGCTGGGACGCGGCCACACGAAGGGCGACACGGTGGCCTGGCTGCCGCAGGAGAAGATCCTGTTCTCGGGCGACCTCGTCGAGTACGCCGCCACGCCGTACACGGGTGACGCGTACCTCACCGACTGGCCGGCCACGCTCGACGCGATCGCAGCGCTGGAACCGCAGCAGCTCGTCCCCGGCCGCGGTGCGTCGCTGCGCACGCCGGCCGAGGTGAAGGCAGGGCTCGACGGCACGCGCGCGTTCATCACGGCGATGTTCGATTCCGTGAAGCGCGGCGCGGCTGCAGGCAAGGACCTGCGCACCGTGTACCAGGAAACCTACGCGGCGCTGAAGCCGCGCTTCGGCGACTGGGTGATCTTCGACCACTGCCTGCCCTTTGACGTGACGCGCGCGTACGACGAGGCGACGCAGTATCCGCATCCGCGCATCTGGACCGCGCAGCGCGACAAGGACATGTGGCAGGCGCTGGAAGGCTGAACGCAGGTCTTGCGTCATGACTGCGACGGCGGCCTTCACCCACCCTGTCTATCCGTACCGGCGGCCGCCGGAGCTGGACGGCACGGCGCGGCATTGCGGCGTTGTCGTCGTGGGTGCAGGTCCGGTCGGACTGACCACGGCCATCGACCTCGCACAGCGCGGCATCCCGGTGCTGGTGCTGGACGATGACGACACCGTCAG
>JANNNM010000667.1:0-4260 GCA_031398535.1 Betaproteobacteria bacterium
GGTTTCGCCGGGGGCGGCACGCGCAACATCTTCGCCAACAAGCCCGTGCGCAACCTGGCCGAAATGAAGGGTCTCAAGGTTCGCGTGCAGGGCGCGCCGATCTGGAGCAAGACCTTCTCGGCCATCGGCATGTCGCCCACCGTAATCGCCTATGACGAAATCTACAACGGCATCCAAAACGGCGTGATCGCCGCCGGCGAAAACGAGGCTGCCGGTGTCGAGGCGATGAAGTTCTATGAAGTCGGCCCCAACGTCAACATCACGCAGCATGCCATCACGATCCGTCCCATTGCCTTCTCCGGCAAGACGTTCAAGAAGCTGCCACCCGACCTGCAGGCTGCCATCATCAAGGCCGGCAAGGAGGCGGGCACCTACGGTCGCCAGATCGAGTCGAGCGAGGACCAGAAGAAGCTCGATGCGATGCAGGCGGCGGGCAGGCTCAAGCAGATTCCGTTCGCCGACAAAGCGGCAATGAAGAAGCTGGCCGATCCGGTGATGGCCGAGTACGCCAAGGAAATCGGCGCGACGGACATCTACAACAAGATCAACGCAATGTAATTGCAGTATCAAGGTCCGGCGGAACGCAGCGCGTCCGCCGGATTTTTTTCGCCGCAATGCGGCAGGTTGAACGAGGAAACGCATGCGTCGATTCATTGATGGTTATTACAACCTGCTCACCGTGTTGCTGGGCATCTCGGTCGGCTTGCTGGTCATCCCGGTCACTTTGCAGATGATCGCGCGCTTCACGGCGCTGATCCCGGCGTGGATCTGGACCGAGGAGATGGCGCGCTTCCTCTTCATCTGGATGGTGATGCTGGGCGCGATGATCGGTGTGCGCGACGGCACCCACTTCGACGTCGACGTCTGGCCGGAATTCAAGCCCCGGACCAACGCCAAGTTCCGCATCGTGTCGACGATCTTCATCCTCGTCTTTGCGCTGATCTTTGTCTGGTACGGCATCAAGTTCGTGCAGTTCGGCTGGAACCAAACCTCCGAGCTGGCCGACCTGCCGATGACGTACATCTTCATCGCCTGGCCGCTGACCGGGTTCACGTGGCTGCTGTTCGGCGGCCAGCGCATCCTCCGAGACATCCGCTTCCTGCGCTTCGGGCCCGGCCCGGGCGACGAGCCGCCGAAGGAGCGTGAGCTCGGCGTCGGGAGTGTGGTATGAGCGCCGCCGGGCAGCCCCAAGGTGCGAATCGCGCCCCCTCGGGAGGCAGCGCAGCGGCCTCATTGAACAATGAGGCCGCAAGCGTGGGGGTCCACCCATGACCGCCGCGGCCCTGTCGCCCGGCATGGCGGCGTTGTGGCTCTTCGGCGGGTTCTTCCTGCTGCTGCTGCTGCGCGTGCCCGTCGCCTTTGCACTCGGACTTTCCTGCCTCCCGGTGCTGATCATCGAGCCGCGGCTCTCGCCGATGGTGATCTTCAACACCACGTTCAAGGCCTACAACTCGTTCATCCTGCTGGCGGTGCCGTTCTTCCTGCTGACGGCCAACCTGATGAACGTCGGGGGCATCACCGATCGACTTGTCCACCTGTCCCGCACGATGGTCGGCAACTTTCCCGGCGCGCTGGCGCAGATCAATGTGCTGCTGTCCGTGTTCTTCGCAGGCATCTCCGGCTCGTCCACGGCCGACGCCGCCAGCCAGGGCAAGATCTTCATCGAGGCGCAGGTCAAGGAAGGCTACGACCTCTCGTTCTCGATCGCTATCACCGCGGTCTCGGCCGTGCTGGCCGTCATCATTCCGCCGTCGATCCTGATGGTGGTGTGGGGCGGCGTGCTGCAGGTCTCGATCGGCGCGCTGTACCTGGCCGGCGTCGTCCCCGGCCTGCTGATCGGACTGGCGCAGATGGCCACCGTGCACGTCTATGCGGTGCGCCGCAACTACCCGACGTATCCGCGCGCGTCATTCAAGGAATTCTTCTCGGCGGCCATGGTCGCCATTCCGGCCCTGATGACGCCCTTCATCGTCGTCGGCGGCATCCTGCTCGGCTGGTTCACGGCTACTGAATCGGCCGCCGCCGCGGTCATCTATGCGGCGACGCTGTCGCTGGTGGTGTACCGGCAGATGGGGCGCAAGGAGCTCTGGCACGCACTGCTGGAGACAGGCCGCCTCTCCGCCATTGCCTTGTTCTGCGTCGGCACGGCGTCGGTCTTCGGCTGGCTGCTGGCCTACTTCCAGATCCCCAAGGCCCTGCTGGCCAACGTGACGTCCTGGGGCATGGGGCCGATCGGCGTCGGCTTCTTCATCGTGTTCGTGTTCCTCGTCGTCGGATGCTTCCTCGATGCCATCCCCGCGATCATCATCGTGGGCACCACGCTCCTGCCGCTGTCGCAATCGGTCGGCATGCACCCGGTGTCGTTCGCGATCATCAGCATCGTCGCGCTTGCCTTCGGTCTCGTCACACCGCCCTATGGCATGTGCCTGATGATTTCATGTGCGGTGGCCAAGGTGCGATTGAGTTATGCGCTCAAGGACACGATGATCATGCTGGTACCGATGCTGTTGGTGCTCTGTGCGCTCATCATCTGGCCCGAAATCCCGCTGTTCCTGCCCCGCCTGATCCGGCCGGACTTCCTGCTTTAGGAGGCACCTGCAATGAAATTCAATCGCCTGCCCGGACCCTTCGGCGTCGAAGCGCCGGAGGTCGACCTCGCCAAGCCGCTGGCGGAAGCCGACTACCGGCAACTCGAGGCCGCGTTCTTCGAGAACCATGTGCTGGCGCTGCGCGCGCAGGACATCACGGCCGCACAGTTCATGGCCTTCGCGAGCCGCATCGGGCCGCCGCAGCCGCACGTGATCGACCAGTTCCACCACCCCGAGAACTCGAACATCCTGATCCTCTCGAACGTGAAGAAGGACGGGGAGCCCACCGGCCTGCAGGATGCGGGGTCGTACTTCCATACCGACTACTCGTACCTGCAGGTACCGGCACGCGCCACGACGTTGTACTCGCGGCAAGTTCCCAAGGTCGGTGGCGACACGCTCTTCGCCGACCAGCAGCAGGCGTACGACGACCTGTCCGACGCGATGAAGAAGCGCATCGCGCCGCTCTACGGCATCCATCACTACGGCAACCGCAACGACGTGAACGAGAAGAGCCGCACGGTGGCATCGGTGCTCACGGCCGAACAGAAGGCGAAGATGCCGGTGATCACGCACAAGCTGGCACGGCCGCATCCGGTCACGGGCCGCACGTGCCTCTATGCGGTATCGGGCAGCTCCTTCGGCATTGTCGGCATGCCGGAGGACGAGGCGCGCGACCTGCTGAACGAACTGGCGGCGCATTCGACGCAGCCGAAGTACGTGCTGCGCTTCAAGTACGGCGTGGGCGACATCGTCGTGTGGGACAACGCGGCGCTGCTGCACTCCGCCACGCTGATCGACCCCAACGATGCGCGCACGCTGTGGCGCATCACGATGCTGGAGCCGTCCGCCGCCGCCGCGGCACCGGAAGTGCTGGCGCCCACATACGCCACCACCGGGATGTAGACCTAGGGCGACAACAGGGTCGGCACAAACATTGCTTTACCGTGTTCCTTACGCGGCTGCCGCTCTGGCATGCCGCCCCATGCCAGGAGACCCCATGCACAAGCCCGGGCAACCAGCCCCAACCACGTGGCCTCGCCGTATCGCGCGACTGTTCATCGCAGGCACGCTCGCCTGCGTCATCGTTCCCGCTGCGGCGCAGATTGCCCCTGCGCTCACCGCGCTGCGGCCCATCAAGGGCATCTCCTACCAGCCCTCGCCTTCCGACGATTGCCAGCTGCAGACCCAGTACAACAGCGTCCAACCGTGTCAGGGACTGGGCGGCTACAACCCGGCGTACTTCGACACCGACTTCTACAACACCGACTTCGCGTTGCTGTGGGGGCCCGGCACCACCGGCAACCCCGGCCGCAACGACCTCGCAACCATGCAGGCGCAGGGCATCAACTTCCTGCACCTCTACAACTGGAACGCGCAGCGCGACCACTCGACGTTCCTCACCGCGGTGCAGGGCGCGGGCATGAAGATCATGGTGCCGGTGAGCAACTACACCGCGTGCCTGATCGTGGGCGGTTGCCAGAGCGTGGGCGCCGGCAGCTATCAGAATGCGTACAACAACGTGCAGAACATCTTCAACCAGGTGTATCCCGGCGGTGCGCTCACGCCGCATCCGGCCATCGGCGCCTGGGGCATCTTCAACGAATACGACTACAACAGCATCGATCCCGCGAACGTGGCCTTCGTGATTCAGGCCATCCTGGGAATGGAG
>JANNNM010000701.1:0-4811 GCA_031398535.1 Betaproteobacteria bacterium
CGACTCCTCGGTCGAACGAAGCAGGCTTGGGGAAAGGCGGGAAGCGATCAGGATCAGCACCAACGTCAGCAGCATCAGCAGCGTTGACACGGCGTTGACCTCGGGCGTGACGGCGATCTTGATCATCGAGTAGATCTGCAGTGGAAGCGTAACCGTTCCGGCGCCGGCGGTGAAGAAGGTGATCACGAAGTCGTCGATCGACAGCGTGAAGGCCATCAGCGCGCCCGCCACCACCCCCGGCATGATCAGCGGGAGCGTGACGTAGCGAAACGACTGCCAGGGGGTGGCGCCGCAATCGCGCGCAGCCTCGGTCAGGCTCTCGTCCATGCCGGCCAGCCGTGAGCGGACGACGATGGCCACGAACCCGATGCAGAAGGCCACGTGCGCCAGCATCACCGAGACGAGGCCCAGCGTGAGGTTCAGCATCACGAAGAAGATCAGCAGCGAGACGCCCAGCAGGATCTCGGGAATCGCGATGGGTGTCAGCACCAGGATGGGCAGCAGGCGCAGCTTGTAGCGATGCATGGCGAGGCCGGCCATCGTGCCCAGCACGGTGGCCATCAGGCTGGCACCGAAGGCGATCAGCAGCGAGTTGAACGCGGCCTCGATCATCTCGCCATTGGCGAAGAGCTTGCGGTACCAGTCGAGCGTGAAGCCTACCCATTCGGCGTTGAGGCGCGAGTCGTTGAACGAATAGATCACCACCACCGCGAGCGGCAGGTACAGGAACGCGTACACGGCCAGTGCGGCGATCCACAGCACCCACGAGCGCCTACGCACGGATCACCTCGCGCCGGCCACGGCCCACCCACGCGGCGAATCCGGCCAGCCCCAGCGCCGCCACCGTCAGCACGATCGAGAGCACGCTGCCGAAGGGCCAGTCGCGCGACTCGAGGAACTGCTGCTTGATCACGTTGCCGATCAGGCTGTCGTTGGGCCCGCCCAGGATGTCGGGGATCGCGAAGATGCCCAGCGCCGGGATGAACACCAGCGCGGCGCCGGCGTAGACGCCGGGCAACGACAGCGGAAACGTGATGCGCCAGAACCGCTGCCAGCCGTTGGCCCCCAGGTCCTGCGCCGCATCCAGCAAGGACTGGTCGTGCTTCTCGAGGTTGGCGTAGAGCGGCAGCACCATGAAGGGCAGGTGCACGTAGACGAGGCACACCAGCACGGCGAAGGCGCTGAACAACAGGTTCACCGGCGCGAAGCCCATGACGTCCAGCACCGCATTCACGACCCGCGCCAGCGCCGCCTGGGGCCCCAGGATGATCATCCAGGCGTAGATGCGGATCAGGAAGTTGCTCCAGAACGGCAGGATGACGAGCAGCAGCAGCAAGTTGCGGTGCTGCGGCGGACTCTTCGCGATCAGCACGGCCAGCGGATAGGCCAGCAGCAGGCACAGCAGCGTCGTGGCCAGCGCGAACACGACGGACTTGAGGAAGATCTGCGCGTAGAGCGTGTCCTCGAAGAAGCGCGCGTAGCTTTCGAGGTTGAGGTCGACCTTGCCGGCTTCATCCAGCAGCGGGGCCAGCCCGCCGAACTCGCCCGGTGCCCGGAACGACGCCAGCACCATGATGAGGCCCGGGATCGCGAAGAACACGAGCAGGTAGACGAGCGGCGGGCCGCTGACCAGCCACTTGGCGAGTGTCTCCCCCCGAACGGCGCTGCGCGCCGCTCCCCCCAGGGGGCGGTCGCCTTGGGGCGGCCCGTCGGCAACTGGTGTCTCCCCCCGAACGGCGCTGTGCGCCGCTCCCCCCAGGGGGCGGTCGCCTTGGGGCGGCCCGGCGGCTCCCCGCTCGGATCCCGTGCCCAGATTCATTCGGCGACGAAGTGGCCCGCGGCCGTCGGCCAGCCCAGCGTGACGGGGTCGCCGGTTTCGAAGAACTTGGTCCGGCCCGCGGCGGAGTTGGCGAGCAGTGCTTCGATCCGCGCGCCGCCGTCGGTGGTGATGATGTAGATGGTGACGTCGCCCTGGTACAGGAAATCCGACACGACGCCGCGGAACTGGTTGTCCTCGGACATCGTGGTGTCGGCCGCCTGCAACCGGATCTTCTCGGGCCGCAACGCGACCGCGCCGGTGGACCCGGCGGCGACCGGGTTCGCGCACGCCACCTTGACGGCACCCAGGTTGTCCACCGCCAGCGTGATCATGCCGTCCGCGCAGCTGACCACCGGCCCGGTCAGCAGGTTGCAGGTGCCGATGAAATCGGCGACGAAGCGGGTCCGCGGATAACTGTAGAGCCGCGACGGCGCATCGAGTTGCTCGACGCGCCCCTTGTTCATCACGGCGATCCGATGCGACAGCGCCAGCGCCTCGGTCTGGTCGTGGGTTACGTAGATGAACGTGATGCCCACTTCCTTCTGCAGGTTCATGAGCTCGATCTGCAGTTCCACGCGCAACTTGGCATCGAGCGCGGCCAGCGGCTCGTCGAGGAGCAGCAGCGTGGGGTGGGTGACCAGCGCGCGGGCGATCGCCACGCGCTGTTTCTGGCCGCCGGAGAGTTCATGTGGATAGCGGTGCCCGAACCCGGTCAGGCGCACGTCTTCAAGGGCCTCCTTGACCTTGTCCGTGATCTGCCCGGCGGGGGTCCTGGCCATCTGCAGCGGAAAGGCAATGTTGCCCGCCACCGTCATGTGCGGGAAGAGCGCGTAACTCTGGAAGACGGTGCGCACCGGGCGGGCCTCCGGCGGCCGGTCCACCAAATCCTCGCCGTTCAGCCGGATGCTGCCGCCATCGGGGCGGTCGAAGCCGGCGATCATCCGCAGCAGCGTCGTCTTGCCGCAGCCGGAGGGGCCGAGCAGCGTGAAGAACTCACCGGCCTCGATGGCGAGGGAAACGCCATCGACCGCCGTGAAGTCGCCGAAGCGGCGCGAGACATCCTGGATTTCGAGGAGCGCCATCGGGCGAGGTTATATGAGGGTTTTGTGACTGCCGCGGATTGTATAGCCATTTGTCGCAGTGCAAAACCGCCACTGGCGGACCCGCGCCTGCAGGTGACACAAACTGCCCACGCGCGCCGGTCGCCCGGCGCGTTTCCGCATGTTTTCGCGGGCTGTGACCGCGCCCGGCAACAGAGGCACGACACTTGCATTAGTGCGTGGAGGATACGGCCCTGCCTGTATTGTTATGCCCATGTCATTAAACGTGGGCGTGTTGGGCGCTGCCGTGCTATTTTCGAGACACCATGGCCGAACCGCCCAAACCAACCCTCCTTGCCACGCTGCGCGAGAAATCCGAGTCGATGCGCGCGGAGGACAAGGCTGCGCGCAAGCCGATCGAGGAGGCGCTGAAGGACATCGACCGCGGCCTGTGGAAGGCGTTCCGGTGGCTCGACGAGGCGCTCGGCCATCTTGAGGTCATCCGTCCGACCATCGGGCACACGTTCCACCTCCACAACATCCTGTCGATCGCGAAGCCGAAGTTCGACCGCGGCTTCGTGTCGTTCCGCCGCCGCGCGCTGGCGGGCCTCGAGGTGCTGGAGCACGTCGAGATGTTCTACCGGATCGAAGGTGAGCAGCCGATCGTGCTGCGCGTCAGCCCGGGGTCCGCGATGGGCGTGGAAGAGCGCCTGCGCGGGTCCACGCTGCAATACCAGTACCAGACGGAGCAGGACGAGCGCCGCGTCGTGCGCTACGGCGTGTTCCATGTGCAGTCGGCAATCTCGGCCTCGGTGCGCTTCGAGCCCGACTATCACCGGCAGGTCGTGCAGGTGACGCTGCGCAACGTCGATCGCTTCGAGTCGGTCCACCTCGAGTTCGAGCCCGACAAGATCGACGAGCCGGCGCTGGAAGACCTGGTGAAGTTCATGATGGGCGAGAGCAGCGCCTTCCTGCGGCGCGCGCCGCTGAAGCTGATCAAGGGCGCGCGCATGGATGACGCCGCCACGGCAAAGAAGCCCTACGTGGCGGCGGTGCGGTCGTAGCACTGAGTTGCGCGACGTGGGGGTCACCCCGCCGCGTTACTTCGTCGCCTGCGCCGGCAGCCGGTGCGCAATCCCCTTGTGGCAATCGATGCAGGTGCGCTCGCCCGAGGCCAGCAGCGTCGAATGCTGCTGCGCGGCCCGCGGGCTTTGCCGCGTGAAGTCCATGAAGTCGAAGCCGTGGCAGTTGCGGCACTCGAGCGAGTTGTTGGCCTTGAGGCGTGCCCATTCGTGCTGCGCCAGCTCGAGCCGGTGGTTCTCGAACTTCTCGCGCGTGTTGATCGTGCCGAAGATCGTGCCCCACACTTCCTTCGATGCCTGCATCTTGCGCGCGATCTTGTCGGTCCACTGATGCGGCACGTGGCAATCGGGGCAGTGCGCGCGCACGCCGCTGCGGTTGGTGAAGTGAATGGTGGTCTGCAGTTCCTGGTACACGTTGTCGCGCATCTCGTGGCAGCCGACGCAGAAGGTCTCCGTGTTGGTCAGCTCCAGCGCCGTGTTGAAGCCGCCCCAGAACACGATGCCGGCGACGAAGCCGCCGATCGTCAGGAACGCCAGGCTGAAGTGCGCGGCCGGACGATTGACGACGGTCCAGTAGCGCTTCAGGAGCTTGATCATTTGCGCGGTGCCGGGCCGGACTTGGTGGCGCCAGCAGGCGGCGACGCGCGCGCCGTCTCGAAATCGACGAACGTGTTGCCCACCAGCGGCTTGACCTCGTCCTGCGGCACGTGGCACGTCGTGCAGAAGTAGCGGCGCGGCGAGATGTCACCGCGCATGGTGCCGTCGCGATCCATGTAATGCGTCAGCGACAGCGGGATGGCTTTTGATTCCTCGATCTTCGTGCGCCCGTGGCAAAGGATGCAGCGGTTCGCATTGCGATCGATCTGGTAG
>JANNNM010000702.1:0-1315 GCA_031398535.1 Betaproteobacteria bacterium
CTGCCGTTCTGGAGCAACTTCCTCATCCGCATCTACGCATGGATGATCATCCTCGGTCCGCAGGCGGCGCTGGCGCGGACGGTGAATGCCGTGCTCGACGTGTTCGGATTCGCACCGGTGAATTTGCTGTTCAGCGGATTCGCGGTGCTGGTGTGCCTCGTCTATGTGCACCTGCCGTTCATGGTGCTGCCGCTGTACGCCAACCTCGAGAAGCACGACCAGTCGCTGCTCGACGCGGCGCAGGATCTCGGCGCCAACGCATGGCAGCGCTTCTGGCGCGTCACGTTTCCTTTGTCGCTGCCGGGCGTCTACGCCGGAGCGGCGCTCGTGTTCATTCCGGCGCTCGGCATCTTCGCGATCCCCGACATCCTGGGCGGCCCCGACGACAGCCTGATCGGCAACGTGATCAAGCAGCAGTTCCTCGAATCGCGCGACTGGCCCTTCGGCAGCGTGCTGTCGATCGTGCTGACGGTGGCGGCGCTGGCGCTGGCCGGCTTCGCGGCGTGGGTAGGGCGCGGCCGACGGGAGGTGATCCGTGCGTAAGCGCACCTGGCCGCTGTGGATCGCCGCGCTCGCGGTGTATGCGTTCCTGTATCTGCCGCTGGCGGTGGTGGTGATCTATTCGTTCAATGACTCGCGCCTCAACGCCGAATGGGTGGGCTTCACGTTCGACTGGTACCGCAAGCTCTTCGCCAACGGCGAGATGATCGAGGCCGCGTTCAACTCGCTGCTGATCGCGTTCGGCGCAAGCCTCATGGCCACGGTGCTGGGCACGATGGCCGGCCTCGCCATGCATCGCTACAAGCTGCGCCTGCTGCCGGTCCTGGTGCTCACCCCCATTGCGATTCCCGAGATCCTGCTGGGGGTGTCGCTGCTGATTTTCTTCGTGATGCTGAACATGACGCTGGGACTCTTCTCCGTGATGCTGGCACACGTGGCCTTTTGCATCGGGTTCGTGGCCATCGTCGTCCGCTCGCGGCTGGCCGGCATGGACGAGAGCCTGACCGAGGCTGCGCGCGATTGCGGCGCCACCCCCTGGCAGTCGTTTCGCTACGTCACGCTGCCGCTGATCATGCCGGGCGTGGTGGCGGGCGCGCTGATGGCTTTCACGCTGTCGATCGACGACTTCGTGATCACCTTCTTCACCGCCGGCGCCGGAACGGTTACGCTTCCGCTGCAGATCTACTCGATGATCAAGATCGCCGTCACGCCCGAGGTCAACGCCGTGTCAACGCTGCTGATGCTGCTGACGTTGGTGCTGATCCTGATCGCTTCCCGCCTTTCCCCAAGCCTGCTTCGTTCGACCGAGGAGTCG
>JANNNM010000760.1:0-4404 GCA_031398535.1 Betaproteobacteria bacterium
CGGCAGGACAATTACCTGGGCTTCACACGCATTCCGCCCAGGATGCGGTCCTTCATGTTCGCGTTGGCACTGCAACACGGCATCGAGCCCGAATACATCCGCGAACTGATCCGCCGCCAGCGCCTGGCGCCACCGGACACCAGCGTGATCGACTGGCCATGGCCGCTCACGATCCGCACGCTGGGCGAGTTCGCGCTGTTGCGCGACGGGGAACCGCTGGTCTCGAAGGGCAAGGCGCAGAAGAAACCGCTGGAACTGCTGAAGGCGCTGGTGGCCCACGGCGGCCGCGGCGTGGATGCAACGATGCTGACGGCGCTGCTGTGGCCGGACGCCGAAGGCGACGATGCCAAGACATCGTTTGACAGCAACCTCTACCGGCTGCGCAAGCTGCTTGGCATCGACGGCGCATTGGTGCTGGCCGAGGGCAAACTCTCACTCGATCCGCTGCAGGTCTGCGTCGACACGTGGAGCTTCGAGGCGGCGCTCGATGCCGGCGACGTCGATGCCGCGCTGCGCCTCTACCGCGGTCACTTCCTGGCGCTCGATGCCGCGCCCTCCTGGGCACTGCCGGCCCGCGACCGCTGGCAGGCGCGGCTGGTGCGCGCGGTGCTAGCAGCCGGCGACAAGCTCGAGCAGGACCGCGACTGGCCTGCCGCGCGGGCGATCTACGAGCGGGCGCTGGAGGTGGACAACCTCGCTGAAGCAATCTACCGGCGGCTGATGGTATGCCACCGCGAGACCGGCGACGCCGCGGCGGCCCTCAGCACCTACCGCCGGTGCCGGGAACTGCTGTCGATCGTGCTCGGACGGGCCCCGGCCCCCGAAACGGAAGCGCTGCGCGCGACGCTGTAAGTCTGCTGTCAGCCATCCGTCAGTCAACCGGTCAGGCCAATCCGGCCTGCCGCCCCAGCGCTGGCCGGACCCACCCGGAACCCGGGCATTCCCTATCACCGTCATAGGGAAAATTGATCACGTACACCTCCGCACCGCCATGCGGGCGGCCCCGTTGCGCATCCGTCAGTGATTGGCGAGTCGCCGCGCCCCACCATCCGTTCCGTACCACCGCACAACTCGCGGCCACCGCCCTGACACCACCCCGTCGCTAAAGGACACACCATGCACCCGCACCACTTGTTCGGACCCGCCGAGCCTCTTCTGGCCGACGCCCTCGCCAAGCCTTTCGCGTGGCCGCAGAGCGGTCTCGAGCCGCTGCCCTGGTTTCCGTTCACCGTCGCCGTCAGCGCCAAGAGCGCCGTCGCTGCGGTTCGGATCGCCACGCGCTGCGAACGTGCGTACTGGGTGCTGCGTCGCGTCTTCGGCGTGATCCCGCGCTTTCGCCTGCTGGTGCTGGACCGCGCCGACTGGGACGCGCACGCCGAGGTGCCGACCTATGGCATCGCCCATGTGACGCAGGCGGGCCACCTGGTCGTCGGCAGCGAGCCGGCGGATGCGTGGCACGACGTCAGCGCGTTCCTGGCCGCCGGTCTGCCCGCCCCGGTACTGCGCGCGCTGATCAGCGTGCACGGCCGCGATACCGTGCATCCGGACGCGCCTGATCTGACCGGCGTGGCGGACAGCCTCATTGCCCACGAGCTGGCGCACCTGGTCGCCAACCAGGCCGGTGTCGAGTTTCCGAAGCGCTGGCTGGCCGAGACCTTCGCCAACTACGCGCTTGTCGCCGTGCTGGGCGAGACCGATCCGTCGGGTCTGCATCGGCTGGGGACGCTGGCCGAGGCCGCGCAGCATCTCGACCACGCGCTGCCCACGCTCGAGGCGTTCGAATCGCCGGAGCCCGGACTGGAGGTTGGCGTATCCGTGCTCGCGCAGCTGGCACTGACCCGCGCCGCCTTTGCCGCGTACGCCGACGCGCAAACGGACCCGCTGGCCCGCTGGTTCGCGCCGGACGATGCTGCCGTGGCAGCTTCCGGCTCGGCCGATGGCGGCGAGGCGTTCCGGCGTCATCTCGCGTCGCGGGTCCATGCGGCCGTCGCCGCCGTGCCCGCGCGCTTTCCGCAGTGGACCACCCCGGTGCGCGCCGCCGCTTGAGCGGCCGCCTTCACTGACCCATTTCCAGGACCTGATCATGAACACGCTTCGCACGATGCAATCCGCCGTCCTCGCCGCCCTGCTCGCCGGCAGCGCCCTGTCCGCCGTCGCGGCCAACATCACCAACGTCGACGCGCGGGACATGGCGCGCGGCCGCTACCTGATGAAGATCGCCGGCTGCAACGACTGTCATACGCCCGGCTACGCGCAGTCGGCCGGCAAGGTCCCCGAGGCCGCCTGGCTCACCGGCGACATGGTGGGCTGGAGCGGCGAGTGGGGCACCACCTATCCCTCGAACCTTCGCCTCTATATGCAGACCGTCAGCGAGGACCAGTGGATGACGCTGGCGCGGAAGAAGGAACTGCGGCCGCCAATGCCCTGGTTCACGCTGCGCGACATGTCGGACGCCGACCTGCGTGCGACGTACCGCTACATCCGCGCGCTGGGACCCGCCGGCCAGCCGGCACCGGCCTATGTACCGCCGGGCACGGTGGTGAAGGGACCCGTGATCGTGTTCCCGGCAGCGCCGAAGTGACACGTCGCCATCGCGCGTCGCAGCGCGATGCCAGGGACGCCGGCGATCCCGGTTCGACCGCCGCGCCTCCGCGCGCGGCGGCAGCACCGCCGGCCCCGGCCAAGGCCGGGGACGCAGGTACTCCTACCAGCGTCCCCGCAGCCGTCACCGCACCCCCCCGCAAGCGCCGCCCGCGTTTCGTGTTCTGATCGCAATCAGCCCGGCGCGGGAGCAACGGCGCGCCCGCACCCCTCCCGTAGAATGGCGGGATGCGCGTCACCCGCCTCATCCGCATCACGTCCGTGGCGCTGCGCTTCGGCCTTGATCAATTCCTGTTCGAGCACCAGCGGCTGCGCGGGTTCCAGCCCGTCGTCAACCGCCTGCTGTTCTGGCGCGACCTGTCGAAGCCACGCGCCGTGCGGTTGCGGCTCGCGCTGGAGGCCCTCGGCCCCATCTTCGTCAAGTTCGGGCAGATGCTGTCGACAAGGCGCGACCTGCTGCCGCCCGACATCTCCGATGAGTTGGCCAAGCTGCAGGATCGCGTGCCGCCGTTCCCCGGCCAGGAAGTGGTGGCCATCCTCGAGAAGAGCTACGGCCGCCCGGTCGACGACGTCTTCCGCGCCTTCGACCGCACGCCGATCGCCAGCGCTTCCGTCGCGCAGGTGCACTTCGCGGAACTGCAGAATGGCGTGATGGCCGCCGTGAAGGTGCTGCGTCCCGGCATCAACGCGGTGATCGAGCACGACATCGCGCTGATGCACACCGCAGCCGGCCTGATCGAGCGCATTTCCGCCGATGGCCGCCGCCTGCGTCCGCGCGAAGTGGTGCGCGAGTTCGAGAAGACGATGCGCGACGAGTTGGACCTGACGCGCGAGGCCGCCAACTGCTCGCAGCTGCGCCGCAACTTCCGCCATTCACCGTTGCTGCGCGTGCCGGAGATCTACTGGGACTACACCAACGAGCAGGTGCTGGTGATGGAGCGGATGGCCGGCATCCCCATCGGGCGCATCGAGGAACTGCGCACCGCCGGCATCGACTTGAAACGCCTGTCGCGCGCCGGCGTGGAGATCTTCTTCACGCAGGTATTCCGCGACGGCTACTTCCACGCCGACATGCACCCGGGCAACATCTTCGTCGCCACCGACCCCGCCAACCACGGCAAGTACGTGGCGCTCGACTTCGGCATCATGGGCACGCTGTCGGAGACCGACAAGAGCTACCTCGCGCAGAATTTCCTCGCGTTCTTCCGCCGCGACTACAACCGCGTGGCCACTGCGCACATCGAATCAGGCTGGGTGCCACCCGACACCCGCGTGGACGAGCTCGAAGCCGAGATCCGCGTGGTGTGCGAGCCCATCTTCGACCGGCCGCTGAAGGAGATTTCACTCGCGAAGGTGCTGGTGCAGCTCTTCCGCGCGTCGCGCCGCTTCAACGTGCGGATCCAGCCGCAACTGACCTTGCTGCAGAAGACATTGCTCAACGTCGAGGGCCTGGGGCGCCAGCTCGATCCGGACCTCGACCTGTGGGTCACGGCCAAGCCGTTTCTTGAACGCTGGATGCAGGACCAGATCGGACTGCCGGCGCTGCAGCGCCGGTTGCTGGCGGAAGCCCCGTACATCGTGGCGGCGTTGCCGGAGTTGCCGCGCCTGCTGCACCAGCAGCTGCTGGCGCCGCGGTCGGCGTCGGATGCGGCATTGAAGGAGCTTGCTGCAGCGCAACGTGCCGGCAATCGCCTGATGGGCATGCTGGTCGCGGTGGTGGCGATCCTGGTGGCCGTGCTGATTTGGGGACGCGCCGGCTAGCGCGCGGCGCGCCTGGCAGGCGACTGCGCCGGCATCGCCGCG
>JANNNM010000773.1:0-1106 GCA_031398535.1 Betaproteobacteria bacterium
CGCCACCCACCGTCCCAGGAGACATGCCCATGAAACTTCCCTTGTTCGCCCTCGCGCTGGTCGCCGCGCTCCAGGCGGCGCCCGCCGTCGCCCAGGACCCGATCCGGATCCGCCTCGCGCACTCGCTCTCGACGACCGAGCCGGCGCACCTCGCAGCCGAATACTTCGCGAAGAACGTGGCCCAGCGCACGAACAACAAGGTGCAGGTCCAGGTCTTCCCGAGCGAGCAGCTCGGCTCGGGCAAGGAGGTCAACGAGATGATCCGCCAGGGGGCGAACGTGATGAACATCACCGACCCCGGCTACCTTTCCGACTTCGTGCCCGACATCGGCGTGCTCAACGGCCCCTACCTGATCAAGGACCCGAACGACTACGCCAGGCTGCTCGCCTCCGACTGGTACAAGGGCGTCGAGAAGAAGCTCGAGGCGGCCGGCTTCAAGCTGGTGATGGCCAACGGCTTCTTCGGCCAGCGCCACCTGATCGCCGACAAGGCGGTGAGGAAGCCTGAGGACATGGCCGGCATGACCGTGCGCGTGCCGCCGAACACGATGTGGATCGAGACCTTCAAGTCGATGGGCGCGCGGCCGACCACGGTGCAGTGGTCCGAGGTCTACAACGCCCTGCAGCAGAACGTGGTCGCCGCCGCCGAGGCACCCCTGGGCTCGTTGTGGGGTTCCAAGCTGCATGAAACGCGCAAGGTGATTTCGATGACCGGCCACTTCACCGCCTTCGTGATGTGGCCGATCAATGCCAGCTATTTCAGCAAGCTGCCGCCGGACGTGCAGAAGGTGCTGCTCGAAGAAGGTGTGAAGGCCGGTGACGAGATGACCCGGCTCACCCTGGAGCTGCAGAACGACTACATGAACAAGTTCAAGGCCGCCGGGGTGACCTTCATCACCGACGTCGACATCGGCGCGTTCCAGAAGTCCACGGCCAGCGTCTACAAGGCCTTCCCCAAGTGGACGCCCGGCCTGCACGACACCGTGCTCGGCGCGCTGCGCAAGTAGCTTCCCACCGGCACCCATCCAGCGCGTAGCGCGAGTCCTTGCGCGCCCTGCGCAGGGCTTGAAGGAGCTTGTCCATGCTTGCCGCTCTCGGTCTGCCGC
>JANNNM010000808.1:0-1563 GCA_031398535.1 Betaproteobacteria bacterium
CCACGCGTCCACGGATGCCGTCGGTGCCGAAGTATTGTCGTGTCATCCGCTACCTTTGATCATCCACTGCCTGCCAAACCTTGAGCGCGTCCACCGTGGCCCGCACGTCGTGCACGCGCACGATGCGCGCGCCGCGCGCGACGGCGGCCAGCGCCGCGGCCACGCTGCCTGCCCACCGGTCGGCGGGCTCGCGGCCCGTGATCGCACCGATGGAGGCCTTGCGCGACAGCCCCGCCAGCACCGGATATCCACTGTGCACCAGCACATCGAGATGCTTCAACAGCGCGAGATTATGCGCCAGTGTCTTGCCGAAGCCGAAACCGGGATCGAGGACGATGCGCGCGCGCGCGATGCCGGCGCCCTCGCAGACCAGCGCGCGCTCGACCAGGAAATCGCGGACCTCGTGCACGACGTCGCCATACTCCGGCGCCGCCTGCATCGTCCTGGGCTCGCCCTGCATGTGCATCAGGCACACCGCGGCGCCGCTGTCCGCCACCGCGTCGAGCGCGCCGCGCTGCCGCAAGGCGCGGACATCGTTGACCATCACCGCGCCTGCGGCGATGGCTTCACGCATGACGGCAGGCTTCATCGTGTCCACGCTGACTAGCACGCCTTCGTGCGCAAGCGCGCCGATCACGGGCAGGATCCGGTCGAGCTCGTCGGCTTCGGACACCAGCAGCGCGCCGGGGCGCGTCGATTCGCCGCCGACGTCGATCAGGTCGGCGCCGTCCGCCACGAGCGCGCGTGCGTGGTCGAGCGCACGCGCGGCATCCGGGTGCGCGCCGCCATCGAAGAAGGAATCCGGCGTGACGTTGACGATGCCCATCACGCGGGGGCGCCGCAGGTCGAGCGAGCGGAGACCGCACTGCAACAGGAGGGGCGTCTTGGGCGTCATCGGCAACGGGACGAGCAAAGGGGCGTGCAACCTCGCACGCCCCCGGGCAGCATTTCGACAGTGGCGCCCTATGCGGGATTAGCCGACGGCGCCGGATCGGGCGTTGGCGCCGAACCACCGCCCGACGACGGACCCGACGACGACTGCGTGGGCTTCGGCGGACGCACCGGGCGGCCGGCCATGATGTCGGAGATCTGGTCCGCATCGATCGTTTCCATCTCGAGCAGCGCCTTCGCCATCACCTCGACCTTGTCGCGGTTGTCTTCCAGCAGCTTGCGAGCCACCGCGTACTGCTGGTCGATGATCTTGCGGATCTCCTGGTCGACCTTCTGCATCGTCGACTCGGACACGTTCTTCTGCGTGGTGACCGACCGGCCGAGGAAGACCTCGCCTTCGTTCTCGCCGTACACCATGGGGCCCAGCGCATCGGACATGCCGTAGCGCGTGACCATGTTGCGGGCGATTTCCGTCGCGCGCTCGAAGTCGTTGGAGGCCCCCGTGGTCATCTGGTTCATGAACACTTCCTCGGCGATGCGGCCACCGAAGAGCACCGAGATCATGTTCAGCATGTGATTGCGGTCCATGCTGTAGCGATCCGCTTCCGGCAATTGCATGGGGACGCCCAGTGCGCGCCCACGCGGAATGATCGTGACCTTGTGCACCGGATC
>JANNNM010000300.1:0-3934 GCA_031398535.1 Betaproteobacteria bacterium
GAAGCCGGCCGCACCGAAGGCCACCGCAAGGAAAGCCGTGGCGAAGAAGAAGCCGGCAGCAAGGAAACCGGCGACGCCGAAGGCTGCCGCCAGGAAGCCGGCCAAACCGCGGCGCTGAGGCTTCGGCAGGCGCGTCTGGAAGCATCGGGGCCCGGTTCATCCGGGCCCCTTTTACGCCACCATCCGCGGCAGCGTGACCACGCGCCAATCCGAAGGCGCTATCGACGCGCGCGCAAGGCGTTCAACGGGATGCGCAGGTAGGTGACACCATTGTCGTCGGGCGGCGGCAACTGTCCGGCACGCACGTTGACCTGGATCGACGGAAGGATCAGCGTCGGCATGTCGAGCGTGGCATCGCGTGCCCTGCGCATCGCGACGAATTCGTCTTCGCTGATGCCGTCGCGGACATGGATGTTCGCCGCGCGTTGCTGCGCCACCGTCGTGTCCCACATCGGTTGGCGCGATGCCGGCGGGTAGTCGTGGCAGACATGGAGGGCAGTCTGCGGCGGCAACGCGAGAATCCGCCGGATGGACCGGTAGAGCAGATGCGCATCGCCACCGGGAAAGTCGGCCCGTGCGGTGCCGACATCCGGCATGAACAGTGTGTCGCCCACGAACACGTGGCCGTCCATCAAGTAGGCCATGTCGGCGGGCGTGTGACCGGGGACGAGGAGGGCCGTCGCCTCGATGTTGCCGATCGTGAACGTCTCGCCATCCTTGAACAGGTGGTCGAACTGGCTGCCGTCCACGGGAAAGGCGGGTCCCAGGTTGTAGATGTCCCTGAACACCTTCTGCACGGCACGGATGTTCTCGCCGATCGCGATGCGCCCGCCGACCTGCGCCTTGAGCCATGCGGCTGCGGAAAGGTGATCGGCATGCGCGTGGGTCTCGAGGATCCACTCGACGGCCAGCCGTTCTGCCGCGACGTACGCCAGCACGCGGTCGGCGGAAGCGTGGCTGGTATGGCCGGACTTGAAGTCGTAGTCCAGCACCGGATCGATGATGGCGGCTTGCCGGGTGGCCGGGTCCGAGACGACATAGGTGACGGTCCAGGTGCCGGGGTCGAAGAAGCCTTGCACGGTTGCGTGGCGGGTCATGGGGGCCTCGGGGTGGCATTAATAAAATACTTGTAAATATTATATATTATTATATAATATAAGCAATAGCCCCCGGGAACTGCACGCATGAAAACCGCTTTGACCGTCGTGGACCCCGACCGCCTTCGCCGCGCGGCCGGCCGCGCCGTGGCCACGCTCAAGGTCCTCGGCAACGAGGACCGGATGCTGCTGCTGTGCCAGCTTGCACAGGGCGAGATGAGCGTCGGCGCGCTGGAGGACAAGCTGCGCATCCGCCAGCCCACGCTGTCGCAGCAGCTGCGCGTGCTTCGCGACGAAGGCAGCGTGCATACCCGCCGCGAGGGCAGGAGCATCTACTACAGCGTCACCGATCCGGTCCTGCTGGAAATCCTGGCAGTGCTCTACCGGCACTATTGCTCGAAGGAGAAACGATGAACATCGACTGGAATGCATTCACCCCGGGGCCGGCACTTGCGGGCGGGGTCCTCATCGGCGTCGCCGCGGCCATGTTCGTGCTGCTCAACGGCCGCATCGCCGGCATCAGCGGTATCGTGGGCGGGTTGCTGCGGCACACGCGAGGCGACACGGCCTGGCGCGTGGCGTTCCTGGCGGGATTGATCGGCGCGCCGTTGGTGGTCGGGTTGTTCCACGCGCTTCCCGTCATTCGCATCGACGCCGGCACCGGTGCGTTGGTGGCCGCAGGGCTGCTGGTGGGCGTCGGCACACGTTACGGGTCCGGCTGCACCAGCGGCCACGGCGTGTGCGGGCTGTCGAGGCTGTCGCCACGGTCCCTGGTGGCGACCCTTGCATTCATGGGCGCCGGCTTCGCGACGGTGTTCGTCGCGCGGCACGTCTTGTCCATCTGAGGAGTATCCGCATGCTTGCTGTTTCTGCACTGGTCGCGGGCTTGGTGTTCGGCCTGGGCCTCATGGTCTCCGGGATGGCGGATCCTTCCAAGGTCCTGGGGTTCCTCGATCTTGCCGGTGCGTGGGATCCCTCGCTGGTCCTCGTCATGGTCGGCGCCATCGCCGTTTCCGGTGTCGCATTCTTCGTCGCGCGCCGGCGCACCGTGACGTTCCTTGGCGCGGGCATGCACCTGCCCGGCGTGCGCCACCTCGATAGCCGGCTGGTCGGTGGCAGCGTGCTGTTCGGCATTGGCTGGGGCATCGCCGGTTTCTGCCCGGGCCCGGGCCTTGTGGCGCTCGGCATGGGCGAGGTCAAGGCCTTCGTGTTCGTCGGGGCGATGCTGGCCGGCATGGCGCTGTTCGAGTGGTTCGAGAAGCGCCGGCACGCTGCGATCGCAACACGGCAGCACGGCGCGCATCCGCAATGACCGCCGCCATGACCTGGTTCGCGTCGCTGGCGACGATCGTGATCCTGCTGATGTACGAGGTGGGGCTCATGGTCGTCGATCGTCGCAACCCCGGACGCCTGGCGCGCGCCGTGCATGCATCGCTGCGCGAAGAATGGTTCGCGGCGGTGTCCGCGCAGCAAGGCACCGAGATCCTGGCCGTGCAGACCCTGCGCAATTCGTTGATGTCGGCCACGATGACGGCGTCGACGGCAGCCCTGGGATTGATGGGCACCGCCACGTTGGCGCTGCCCTCGCTGCACGAGGGATTCGGCGCCGCGGCCGGCATCCCGGTCCTGTCGGCGCAACTGGTGCTGCAACTGGTGCTGATGGCGCTGCTGTTCGCGTCGCTGGTCGCGTCCGCGATGGCGGTGCGCTATTACAACCACGTCGGCTTCATCAGCGGCATGCCCGTCGAATCCGCGGAACGCAAGCGCTGGGCCGAGGCGGGGGTGGTCTATGTGCGCCGGGCCGGCATCCTCTACAGCTGGGGGTTGCGCTTCCTGATCCTGGTCGCGCCGATCCTGGCCGCCATCGTCCATCCGTGGGCGGGACCGATCGCGGCCGTGCTGGTGGTGGCGGTGCTGTGGAGCTTCGACCGGTTCGGCCAGCGTTGATCGCGGCCGGGGCAGCGCGGGGTGGTGCCGCGGCTCAGCGCGTCATCCGGGCCTTCAACCCTTCGGGCTGCATGTTGTCGTAGATCTCGAAGGGCTGGTGGATCCACGGATTGTCGGGCAGGTATTCGACGAAGTAGTCGGGCTTGAACACCGAACAGGCCTTCCACCACAGCACGGCCGTCTTCAGCGCGGTCATGTGCGGGAAGCGCTTGGGCAATTCCTTGTAGACCGCCTCGAGCGTGTGGCCGGAGTCGACCATGTCGTCGACCAGCAGCACGCGGTCGCCGAGGCGCGGCTTGGTCATGGTCATGTGCTCGGCGATCACCAGCTCACCGCGTACGGTGCCGCCCTCCGACGAGTACGAATGCGTGGAGAGGATGGCGAGCGGCTGCTCGTAGATCCGCGACAGCACGTCGCCCACGCGCATGCCGCCGCGCGCGATGCAGATGATCTGGTTGAACTTGAAGTCCGATTCATGCACCGACAGCGCCAGGCGCTCGACCAGCGCGTTGTACTCGTCCCAGCTCACCTTGAGGCTCATCGTTGTCCCTTTGCGCTGCGCAGTCGAAATGGAATTCGGGTTCGCGTTCAGCGAAACGGATGATGCACCAGGATCGTCTCGTCGCGATCGGGGCCGGTCGACACCATCGCGATGGGGACGCCGGAAAGCGTCTCGATGCGGCGCAGGTACGCCCGCGCATTGGCGGGCAGCGCATCGAAGCTTTGCACGCCTACGGTGGATTCCTGCCATCCTGGAAGCGTCTCGTACACCGGCACGCATCCCGCCACGGCTTCCGCCCCGGTGGGGATCCGGCTGACCGGCTTGCCATCGAGCAGGTAGGACGTCGCAAGCTTGATCTCCGCCATCCCGTCGAGCACGTCGAGCTTGG
>JANNNM010000302.1:0-1330 GCA_031398535.1 Betaproteobacteria bacterium
CGCACAAGGTGCTCACCGGCCGCCGCGAAGCGATGGCGGGTCTGCGGCAATGGGGCGGCCCGTCGGGCTTCCCCCGCCGCAGCGAATCCGAGTACGACACGTTCGGCACCGCGCATTCGTCGACGTCGATTTCGGCGGCGCTCGGCATGGCGCTCGCGGCCAAGCTCAAGGGCGAGGAGCGGCGCGTGGTCGCGGTGATCGGCGACGGCGCGATGAGCGCGGGCATGGCGTTCGAGGCGCTCAACAACGCCCAGGGTGCCAACCTGCTCGTGATTCTCAACGACAACGAGATGTCGATCTCGGAGCCGGTGGGCGCGTTCAACAACTACTTAGCCAAGATCCTGTCCGGACGCCTGTACAACACGGTGCGCCGTGGCGGCAAGGAAGTGCTGGCCAAGCTCCCGCCGATGCACGACCTGGCCAAGCGCTGGGAAGAGCACATGAAGGGCATGGTGCTGCCCGGCACGCTGTTCGAGGAATTCGGCTTCAACTACATCGGTCCCATTGACGGCCACGACCTCGAGACGCTGGTGCGCACGCTGGCCAACGTCAAGGAACTGCCCGGCGCGCAGTTCCTGCATGTCATCACGAAGAAGGGCTACGGCTACACCAAGGCCGAGGACGAACCCATCACGTATCACGCCGTCACGAAGTTCGATCCGGATGTGGGCATGGTGCCGAAGGCGCCCGGCAAGCCCACGTATACGCAGGTCTTCGGCGACTGGCTGTGCGACATGGCTGCTGTCGATGAACGCATCGTCGGCATCACGCCGGCGATGCGCGAGGGCTCGGGTCTCGTCAAGTTCTCGCAGATGTTCCCGCAGCGCTATTTCGACGTCGGCATCGCCGAGCAGCATGCGGTGACGTTCGCCGCCGGCCTTGCCTGCGAAGGCATGCGGCCGGTGGTGGCCATCTACTCGACGTTCCTGCAGCGCGCCTACGACCAGCTGATCCACGATGTGGTGCTGCAGAACCTGCCGGTGGTGTTTGCCATTGATCGCGCCGGGGTGGTGGGTGCCGACGGTGCCACCCATATCGGGGCCTTCGATCTCTCGTACCTGCGCTGCCTGCCCAACACCACGGTGATGACGCCCGCCGACGAGAACGAGTGCCGGCAGATGCTGTACACGGGCTACCAGCTGAACAGTCCGGCGGCGGTGCGCTATCCGCGCGGCTCCGGTCCAGGCGTCGCGTTGCAGATGTTGTTTTTGCCGTTTCCGGTCGGCAAGGGCTTAGTCAGAAGGGATGGCAGGACGTTCGCCATCCTTGCCTTGGTTTCGATGCTGATGCCGGCGTTGGAAGCGGCCGCGAAACTGGACGCGACGGTGGC
>JANNNM010000303.1:0-2866 GCA_031398535.1 Betaproteobacteria bacterium
ACCGTACAAGGTCAATGACGTGCTGGTGCGCGCGCTGGACCGCATCTTCATCCTGCATGCCGACCACGAACAGAACGCGTCCACGTCCACGGTGCGCCTGTGCGCGTCCTCCGGCACCAACCCGTTCGCGGCCATTGCCGCCGGCGTGGCGTGCCTCTGGGGGCCCGCGCACGGCGGCGCCAATGAAGCCGCGCTCAACATGCTCTACGACATTCAGGCGCAAGGCGGCGCGGCCAAGATCGGCGAGTTCATCACCAAGGTCAAGGACAAGAACTCCAGCGTCAAGCTGATGGGGTTCGGCCATCGCGTGTACAAGAACTACGACCCGCGCGCGAAACTGATGCGCGAGACCTGCTACGAAGTGCTGAATGAACTGGGCCTGCAGGACGATCCGCTGTTCGAACTGGCGATGAAGTTGGAGAAGATCGCGCTGGAAGACGAATACTTCGTGTCGCGCAAGCTCTATCCGAACGTCGACTTCTACTCGGGCATCGTTCAAAAGGCCATCGGCATCCCGGTGCCGCTCTTCACCGCGGTGTTTGCGCTCGCGCGCACGGCGGGCTGGATCGCCCAGCTGAACGAGATGATCGCCGATCCGGAATACAAGATCGGCCGTCCGCGGCAGCTCTACGTCGGTGCCGCGCGCCGCACGGTGACCCCGCTCGCGCAACGCACGTAAATCCAACGCTCGCCGCGCGGTGCCTGCGGGCATCGCCGGCCAGGAGATGACGCAATGGGTCTCATGAAGGAACTGGAGTCCACCAGCACGCTGTTCGGCGCCAACGCGCCGTTCATCGAGGAACTCTACGAGCGCTACCTGGCCGACCCCGCCGCCGTGCCGGCCGAGTGGCGCGGCTATTTCGACGAGCTGCGCGGCGACTCGCCGGACGTGCCGCACGCGCCGGTGGTGGATACGTTCCGCGAAATGGCGCGGAATCGCCGCGTGCATGGCGCGATGGTCGATGCCGCGACCATGCACAAGCAGGTGCTGGTGCTGCGACTCATCAGCAAGTACCGCACGCTCGGCATGTTCAACGCCGACCTCGATCCGCTGCGCCAGCACGCGCCCGATTACGTGGCCGACCTCGACTTGAAGACCTACGGCTTCACCGAGGCCGACATGGATACGGAGTTCGATGTCGGGTCGTACAAGGCCGGCCCGGCGCGCATGCGTCTCCGCGACCTGGTGAAGTCGCTGCAGGAAACCTACACCGGCACGCTGGGCGCCGAGTACATGTACATCGCGGACACCGCCACCAAGCGCTTCTTCCAGGAACGCCTGGAGCCCATCCGTTCGCGTCCCACCTACGCACCGGAACTGCGCAAGCACATCCTCGAGCGACTCACGGCCGCCGAGACGCTGGAGCGGTACCTGCACACGAAGTACGTCGGCCAGAAGCGCTTCTCGGGTGAGGGGCGGGGACACGATGATCCCGATGCTCGACCGGCTGATCGAGAAGGCGGGAGCCGCGGGCGTGAAGGAAATCGTGATGGGCATGGCCCACCGCGGCCGCCTCAATGTACTGGTCAACATCCTCGGCAAGATGCCGAGCGATCTCTTCTCCGAATTCGAAGGCAAGGCCGCGCAGGCGCTGCCCGCCGGCGACGTCAAGTATCACCAGGGCTTCTCGTCCGACGTGTCCACGCCGGGGGGGCCGGTGCATCTCACGCTGGCGTTCAACCCGTCGCACCTCGAGATCGTCAACCCGGTGGTGGAAGGCTCGGTGCGCGCGCGCCAGCACCGTCGCGGCGACACGCGCGGCGACCAGGTGCTGCCCATCCTGATCCACGGGGATGCCGCCATCGCGGGCCAGGGTGTCAACCAGGAAATCCTGAACATGGCGCAGACCCGTGGCTACTACACGGGCGGCACGATCCACATCGTCATCAACAACCAGATCGGCTTTACGACATCCGACCCGCGCGATGCGCGCGGCACCGTGTATTGCACCGACGTGGCCAAGATGGTCGAGGCGCCGATCCTGCACGTCAACGGCGATGATCCGGAAGTGGCGTTGCTGGCCGTCGAACTCGCGATGGAGTACCGGCAACGATTCCACCGCGACATCTTCATCGACCTCGTGTGCTTCCGCCGGCTCGGCCACAACGAGGCCGATGAACCCGCCGTCACGCAGCCGCTGATGTACAGCCGCATCGCGCAGCATCCGGGCACCCGCAAGCTCTACGCCGAGCGACTCGCCAAGGACGGCGTCATCACCGATGCCGATGCCGACGGCCTCGTCAGCGCGTTCCGCGCCGCGATGGATCGTGGCCAGCACACCAACAAGACGATCCTGTCGAACTACAAGCCGCCGTTCACGATCGACTGGTCGCCGTACCTCAAGCGCAACTGGACGGATGTCACCGACACCGGGGTGCCGCTGGCGACGCTGAAGTCGCTCGCCACCAAGCTCACCACGGTGCCGGAGGGTTTCAAGGTGCACTCGCGGGTGGAGCGCGTGATCGCCGACCGCCGCGCGATGGGCGAGGGCACGCAGCCGCTCGACTGGGGCATGGGCGAAAGCCTGGCGTATGCCTCGCTGCTGAACGACGGCTATGGCGTGCGCCTGTCCGGCGAGGACATTGGGCGGGGCACGTTCTCGCATCGCCACGCCAGTCCGTGGCACAGAGTGCAGCCGATCGGGGTGCCCTTGGCCGCGGTCCACGTGTGACCGTCGTGCGACCAGGATCGGTCCGCCGCCGCGCGCGAGAGCGCCGTGCCCATGAGGTTGGCGCCGTGGCACGCTTGGCAACTGGCCGGGTTCTGCTCGTAGAAGTCGTGGTGGCCGCCGTCGATGAACGACATCTGGTCCACGTTGTGCATCCCGTGCGGACCGTTCATCGTTCGCGCCAGCGTTCCCGGCGG
>JANNNM010000884.1:0-1084 GCA_031398535.1 Betaproteobacteria bacterium
GACGAGATCCCCTACCAGGTCAACAAGGCCAACCTGCTCGCCCGGATCGGGGAGCTCGTCCGCGAAAAGAAGCTCGACGGCATCTCGGACCTGCGCGACGAGTCGGACAAGTCCGGCATGCGGGCGGTGATCGAGCTGAAGCGCGGCGAGGTGCCGGAGATCGTCCTCAACAACCTCTACAAGCTGACGCAGCTGCAGGACAGCTTCGGCATGAACATGGTGGCGCTGGTCGACAACCAGCCGCGCCTGCTGAACCTGAAGCAGTTCCTCGAGTACTTCCTGATCCACCGCCGCGAAGTGATCACCCGGCGCACGGTGTTCGAATTGCGCAAGGCGCGCGAACGCGGCCACATCCACGAAGGCCTCGCGGTTGCGCTGTCCAACGTTGACGAGATCATCGCGCTGATCAAGGCCTCGCCGACGCCACCTGAAGCCAAGGCCGCGTTGATGGGCAAGCTGTGGCGCTCGACCATCGTCGAGGAAATGCTGCAACGCGCTGCCGCCGATGCCGCGCGCCCTGACGGCTTGCCGCTCGACTTCGGCTGGCAGATGGATGGCTATCGCCTGTCCGATGTACAGGCCCAGGCCATCCTCGAACTGCGCCTGCAACGCCTGACGGGCCTCGAGCAGGACAAGATCACCGGCGAGTACCGCGAAGTGATGGCACTGATCGTCGACCTGATCGACATCCTGAGCAAGCCCGGCCGCGTCACGACGATCATCGGCGATGAATCGGTGACCATCCGCGACCAGTTCGGCGACGCGCGGCGTTCGGAGATCATCGCGCAGGGCGTGGATCTTTCGATCGAGGACCTGATCGCGCCGGAAGAAATGGTGGTCACGCTGTCGCACGGCGGTTACATGAAGGCGCAGCGCGTGGATGAATATCGCGCCCAGAAGCGCGGCGGTCGCGGCAAGCTGGCCACGGGTACGAAGGAAGACGATTTTGTCGACCGGATGTTCATCGCCAACACGCACGATTTCATCCTGTGCTTCTCCACCCGGGGCCGCGTCTACTGGCTCAAGGTCTACAACGTGCCACAGGGCTCGCGCACGTCGCGCGGCAAGCCCATCGTCAACCTGG
>JANNNM010000887.1:0-4032 GCA_031398535.1 Betaproteobacteria bacterium
GGCCGCACCGCGGCGCAGGCGTGGCTCAGTGCATTCATCGAGGAGATGAAGGCGTCGGGCTTCGTGGCCGAGGCGTTGAAGCGCCATCGCATCGAAGGCGCGTTGGTCGCGCCGGCACGCGCCATGCCCTAGTTGCAACGCGACGACGTCATGGCAACGTGGGGCGCACGGGTGCGCGCCCATGCTTGCGCTGGCCGCCTGCCCGCAGGTATCCTCATCGTCCAATCCGTGATCAAGACACGACGGCGCCTGACGCACGTCGGCGAACGCCTGAAAGTCATCACCCGTCGTGGCAACGCATTTGGAACACACCCTGTTCGCCAAGAGTCCGCGCACCGACCTGCGCACGGCGTTCGTCTGGATCGCCCTGGGCGCACTGATCGTATTCGGCTCATGGCGAATGGACCGCCTTGAACACCAGGGCGCCACACTGTACAGCGCACCCGGACTCTGGCCGGGCATCATCGGCCTGTTGCTGGCGCTGCTCGGGATGGGGCTGGCGTGGCGCTCGATCGAGCGCGCGCGCACCACACCGTGGAACGCCGCGTTGCCGGATGACACGGTACTGGTACCGACATCCCGGTTCCGGCTTGCGACGGCGATGTTCCTCACCTACGCCATGTTGCTGGTGGGCCACGGCCTGCCGTTCTGGGTGGGTACTGCGCTCTTCGTCACGGCGTTCGTGGCCGTGTTCCGGCCCGCCGACCGCATTGCCAATGGCGAGGCGCCCCAGCCGCGCAAGGACTACCTGCTGGCCGTGATCTGCGGCGGCATGACCGCCGTGCTGGTCTCGCAGGTGTTCGAGAAGCTGTTCTACGTTCGGTTGCCCTAAGCGCCGCCATGTTCGACGGACTCATCGCCCTCGGCCATTCGCTTGGCTCGTTTCTCGATCCGTATTCGATCGGTCTGATCCTGCTGTCGTCGCTGGCGGGCGTCATCATCGGCGCGCTCCCGGGCCTGACGGCCACGATGGGCGTGGCCTTGATGACGACGCTGACGATCAAGATGCCGTCGAACCAGGCATTGCTGGTGCTGATCTGCACGTATGTCGGCGCGATCTACGGGGGGTCGCGTTCGGCAATCCTGCTCAACATTCCCGGCACGCCCGCGTCCGCGGCGTCGTGCCTCGACGGCCATGCGCTGGCCAAGCAGGGCCACGCGGGCCGCGCGATGGGCATCGCGACGTCGGGTTCGGTGCTGGGCACGTTGATCGGCATCTTCTTCCTGGCGCTGTTCACGCCGGTCCTGGGCGGGCTCGCGTTGAAGTTCGGCGCCTTCGAGTTCTTCTGGCTGGCGGTGTTCGGCGTCGTCATCGCCGGCACGCTGACCGGCGGCGATCCGTTGAAAGGCTGGATCGCCGGGCTGGTCGGCATCCTGACCGCATGCGTTGGCCAGGAGGCGGTCTATGCGCATGACCGGTTCACGTTCGGCAACCGCGATCTTGCCGGTGGCTTCAACCTGGTGCCCGCCCTCGTCGGCGCCTTCGGCTTCGCGGAGTTGCTGATCGCAGTGCGCGAAAAATCGGTGCCGGTCAAGGTCGACCCCTTCGACTCGGTGATACCGCGCGTGGCGGACGTTGCGCGGCACTGGCGCACGATCGTGCGTTCGGGCCTCATCGGCACCTTTGTCGGCATCCTGCCCGGCGTAGGCGAGGACGTCGCCGCCTGGTCGTCATACGCGGCCGCGAAGCGCGCCAGCAAGGAGCCGGAGAAGTTCGGCAAGGGTTCGGTCGACGGCCTGATGGCCGCGGAAACGGGTGACAACGCCTGCGTGCCGGGTGCCGTCATCCCGGTGCTGACGCTCGGCATCCCCGGTTCGGCGCCGGCAGCGGTGTTGATGGCCGCGATGCTGATCCACGGCGTGCGGCCGGGGCCGATGATCATGATCGAGAACCCCACCTTCGTCTACGACGTGGTCGCGATGATGCTGTTTGCCACGCTCGGCATCCTGCTCTACGGTCTCACGCTGACGAAGCTGCTGATCAAGGTGCTGATGGTGCCGAAGCCGGTGATCCTGCCCATCATCTTCGTGCTGTGCGTCGTCGGGTCCTTCGCGATCGCCTCGCGGCTCTTCGATGTGTGGGTGATGCTCGCGTTCGGCATCGTCGGCTTCGTGCTGCGGCGGCTCGACTATCCGGTGGCCCCGCTGGTGCTCGGCATGGTGCTCGGCGACCTGATGGAGAAGAGCCTTCGCCGCGGACTGGTGTTGTCCGATGGCGGTCTCGGCCCCTTCTTCATGCGACCGATCTCGGCGGTGCTGTGGATCACGATCCTGCTGGTGGTGCTGTGGAAGATCCCGCAGTTCCGTCGCCTCTTCACCCGCAAGGCGGCCGCAGCCGCCACGTGACCGCATGACCGGCGCGACGCATCCCGTGGGCGTGATCGGCATCGGCCTCGTGGGGCTGGCCCTGGTGGAGCGCCTGCGCGCGGCGCGCATCAAGGTGGTGGGCTACGACATCGATCCCGCGCGGCGCGAAGCGCTGGTGGCCGCACACGGCATGGCGGCAGGCAGCGCGGCCGATGTGTTTGCCGCGTGCGACAACGTGCTGCTGGCCCTCCTCGACGGCGCGCAGACCAGCGCGATGATCCGCGATGCGATGCCTGCGCTGCGGCCCGGCATGCGGCTCGTCGATTGCTCGACCTCCGACCCGGAGCAGGCCGTGGCCCTGGCTGTGCGGCTTGCCGCGCGCGGCGTGCGTATCCTCGATGCGCCGCTGTCCGGCTCCAGCCAGCAGATCCACGATGGCACGGCAGTGATGATGATCGGCGGCAATGCCGATGATTGCGATGCGCTCGAGCCCGTCTTGGCCGCCATCTCGTCGCGCCGGTTCCTGCTGGGGCCGCCCGGCAGCGGATCACGCGCCAAGCTCGCGACCAATCTGCTGCTGGGGCTGAATCGCGCGGCGCTGGCCGAGTCACTGGTGCTGGCGGAGGGCCTCGGGATCGACCTCAGGACGTTCCTTGATCTGGTGCGCGTCACGCCGGCCTACTCGCGCGCGGTGGATACGAAGGGCGCGCAGATGATCGAAGGCACCTTCGCGCCGCCGCAGTCGCGCGTGCACCAGCACCGCAAGGACCTGCGCCTGATCATCGAGGCCGCGGCCCGCAGCGGCCACACGCTGCCGTTCGCCACGACGCATGCGGCCGTCCTCGATGTGGCCATCGCGGAGGGTGCCGGCGACCTCGACAACGCGGCGATCATCGACACGCTGCGGCAATGGCGCGCCAAGCCGGGCGGCGGCAAGTGAACAGCAAGAGGACACGACCGATGGACCCGGCGTCGCACCGATGAACGATCGCATGTCGACGCCATCGTTGCGTCTGCCGTTGGCAGACGGCACGCTTGCCGCGTACACGCTGCGTCCTGCCGTCGCGTGGCCAGTGCCGGCCGCTGGCGCTGCGTGGAACCGTGTGGCCTTTGCCGCCGCACACGTGGTACCTGACCCGCGCGCAGCCATTGACCCGTGGATCGGCACCGCCATCGACTGGGACACCACCCTCGCGTTCCGCCATCACCTGTGGGCGCATGGCTTCGGCGTGGCCGAGGCGATGGACACCGCACAGCGCGGCATGGGTCTCGATTGGCCGACGTCGCTGGAACTGATCCGGCGCAGTGTTGCCGAAGCGCGTACGGTGCCTGGCGCCGTGGTGTTCTCCGGTGCCGGCACCGATCACCTGGCGCCCTCGTCCACCGTGACGCTGGCGCAGGTCGTGGCCGCGTATGTCGAGCAATGTTCGGCCGTCGAGGCCGCGGGCGGCCGCATCATCCTGATGGCCAGCCGTGCGCTGGCGGCATGCGCGCGTTCACCCGACGACTATGCCTTCGTCTACGACCGCGTGCTGGCGCAGGTGCGCGAACCGGTCATCCTGCATTGGCTGGGCGAGATGTTCGACCCTGCGCTGGCCGGCTACTGGGTCGGTGCCGGCGGCCTTGCCACCGATCCGCAGCACGCTCTTGCCACGGATGTGTGTGCGCGGGTGATCGCGGCCAATGCAGCCAAGGTCGATGGCGTCAAGGTGTCGCTGCTCGATG
>JANNNM010000897.1:0-2360 GCA_031398535.1 Betaproteobacteria bacterium
GATGCTGCTGGTGCTGTGGCGCCACCTGTACAACCAGTCGAAGGGCGATTCGATGCACCTGATCGCCGACCATGACGGGTGCCCACCGGACGAGAAGCCGCCGCACTGAAAAAGGGGTCAGGTTCGAATTGCTCGAGGAAGGACTTCTCAGATGCCTAGGACCTGGGCGAGCAATTCGAGCCTGACCCCTTTTTCTCGCCGTCAGAGAATGATGGGCCGGTCCGACAGTTCGTTGGCGCCACCCGCGCCAGGCGCATGCACCTCCAGCAGCGCCGTGATCGCCGCGATGCCGGCCAGGACCCCGGCGGCGTAACGCCCCGCGCGAAACTCCGCTTCCATCGTCTTGCAGATGGCTTCCCACGCCTCGGCACCCACATGCGCGTGGATGCCGCGATCGGCGACGATTTCCACGTCCTTGTCGGCGAGCAGCAGGTAGAGCAACACGCCGTCGTTGCGCTCCGTATCCCATACCCGCAGCAGGCCGAAGACCTCCAGCGCGCGTTCGCGTGGCGTGGCCCCTTGCCATACGCGGGCCAGCGGCAGCGCCGCCTCGATGGCCACGCACAGTTGACCGGCATGCCGGCGTTCGCCTTCCGCGATGGCAGTCTCGATGCGCCGCAGATCGTCCATCGTGAACGTGCGATTGACCGCACCGCGATCGGTGATGAGATGCCGCCAGAGTCGTCGCTGCATCGTGGGCATCGTCAGTCCCATCCACCCGAGGCGCCGCCGCCGCCGAAGCCGCCGCCCCCGCCGGAGAAGCCGCCCCCGCCGCCACCGCCGCCCCAGCCGCCGCCACCACCGGGAAGCCAGACCCCGCCGTTGCTGCCACCGCGCCGCGTGAGTCCCGTGCCGACGCCGGCAAACAGCATGACGAAGAACGCCACCACGGTCGCGATGCCCGCGATGAGCAGCGAACCCGCGACCACCCACGCCGCCGCGCCGACCACGCCCGCGCCGACCGTGGAACCCAGCACCTTGCCGAAGATCCGGCGCAGGATGCCGCCCACCACCGGCACGACGACGAACAGCAGGATCAGCAACATCTCGAAGGGGATGCCGCCACCCGATGATTTCTTCTGCGTGGCCACCGGCTTGGCCGCGAGCGGTTCACCCTTGTCGACGACACTGATGATCTGATCGACGCCGGCGGTGATGCCCTGCGCGAACTGGTTCTGCCGCAGCAAGGGCGCAATGGCGTCGGCGATGATGCGGCGCGATGTGATGTCGGTGAGCACGCCTTCGAGGCCATAGCCCACTTCGATGCGCAGCTTCTTGTCGTCCTTGGCCACGACCAGCAGCGCACCGTTGTCCTGCCCCTTGCGGCCGATCTTCCACGCATCCGCCACCCGGATCGAATAGGTCTCGATGGGTTCGGGCTTGGTGGTGGGCACGATCAGCACGACCAGCTGGTTGCCGGTCTGCTGCTCCCAGGCCGCAAGCTTGGCGTCGAGCGCCGCGACGTCGGCGGCGCCGAGCGTGGACGTGAGGTCGGTGACGCGGGCCTTCAATGCCGGAAGCGGCATCAGGCCGTCGGTGCCGGCCTCCCACGCCGAGGCCATTGTGGCGACCGCGGCCAGCAGCAGCGCAGCCGCAAGCCGTAGCCAGCCCGGGCGCCAGCCTGCAAGCAAATTCGTGGTGGCCATCGTCAACCCGCTGTCAGGCACATGCCACGCCGCCTGGATGGCATGGCACACGCACTGCGTGGGTCAATAGCCTTTCTTCATCAGGTCGGCGGACGGGTCCGCCGGGGCTTCGGCCTTCTGGCCATCGGGTGCACCCGAGGTCTTGGCCGGCGCAGGCACCACCGGCGCCGGTGGTGCCGCCGGGTTCTTGCCGAAGTCCACCTTGGGCGGCGCGCTGATCGCGGCTTCGTTCTCGACGGTGAACGTGGGCTTCACGTCGGTCTTGAACAGCATGGCCGTGAGGTTGGTCGGGAACGAGCGCACCGTGCTGTTGAACACCTGCACCGAGTCGATGTACCGCTTGCGCGCGACGGTGATCCGGTTCTCGGTGCCTTCGAGCTGCGACTGCAGGTCGCGGAACAGCGCATCCGACTTCAGGTTCGGATAGTTTTCCGCCACCACCAGCAGGCGCGACAGCGCGCCGGTGAGCTCGCCCTGCGCCTTCTGGAAGCGCGCGAATGCCGCGGGATCGTTGACAAGCTCAGGCGTGGCCTTGATCGCGCCGACGTTGGCGCGGGCGTTGGTGACGGCGATCAGCACATCGGCTTCCTGCGCCGCATAGCCCTTGACCGTGTTGACGAGGTTGGGCACCAGGTCGGACCGGCGCTGGTACTGGTTGATGACCTCGGACCAGGCGGCCTTGACGGCTTCGTCCTGGCGCTGCAGGTCGTTGTA
>JANNNM010000911.1:0-2123 GCA_031398535.1 Betaproteobacteria bacterium
GGCTACGACGGCGGACCTTACGAAACGCTGCCCCGCCCGGCCGCGACGATCATCACGGGCGACTTCAACCTCGAGCCTGACGACCCGCTGCACGTGCGGATGGTGGCGCCCTTCGGCGACGGCACGCCGCCGCTCTTCGATGCATGGGAACTGGCGCACCCGGGCGTGCCCCACCCGCCGACGATGAACATCTTCCAGAAGGTGAAGCCGGGCGATCCGCTGCTGCATTGCGACTTCATCTTCGTCAGCGACGACCTGCGGCCCCGGGTGCGGTCGGTGTCGGTGGACGTGGAGACCCAGGTTTCCGACCACCAGCCGGTGACGTTGACGCTCGATTGAGGCAGGGCCCCGGGCGCGACCGCCGGGCGGGGGCCGGCGCACCAAGCCGGTACAATCTCGGGTTGACCGGCATGCGCACGTCGCGCCACCGGCACAATCACGCGCGACCCGCTCCCTTGGCCTCCGTCCCTCCTACCACGCCCCTTACGTTCACCGGTGAACGCTTCCTGCCGGAAGTGCGGGGCGCCATCTGGTACGAACACTGGCATCGCTATGCGGTGACGGCGCCGCTGGCGGCCGGCAAGCGCGTGCTCGATGCGGCGTCCGGCGAAGGCTACGGCAGCTTCCTGCTGGCGCGTGACGCGGCCAGCGTCGTCGGGATCGACGTCTCGCCAGATGCGGTGACGCATGCGCAGCGGCGCTATGCGCGACCGAACCTGCGCTTTGTCGCGGCCTCGGTCGTGGCGTTGCCGCTGCCGGACGCGAGTGTGGACCTCATCGTCTCGTTCGAAACCATCGAGCATCTCGAGGCACAGGCGCCGATGCTGGCGGAATTCCGCCGCGTGATCGCACCCGGCGGCGTGCTGGTGATCTCCTCACCCAATCGCCCCGTGTACAACGAGGGCGGCGGCATCGACAACCACTATCACGTGCGCGAACTCGACCGCGGCGAACTGGCGGCGCTGCTGTCGCCCGTGTTCCCCGCGCAGACCTGGTATGCGCAGCGCGTGATCGCGCAATCGGCCTTGTGGGCGGAGGGCGCGGCGCCCGGCCCCAATGCCTTCCTGACGCTGGTCGACGATGCGGCCCAAGCCGCGCGCGCGCCCGCGCCGCCGATGTACTTCATCGTGGTGGCCGCCGGCGCCGGCGTGGCATTGCCCGCGCTGCCTGCGCTGTCGTTGTTCGATGACGGCCAGCTGGCGCTGTGGCACGACTACGCACGCACGCTGCTGCACGAACAGCAACTGGTCTGGGACGAACTCGACGCGCGGAAGATCGCGCAGGACCGGCTTGAACAATTGATCGATGCCACCAACGCGCTGGCCAGCGAGCGGCAGGCCAGCGCCGCGCGCGCCGAACGCTTGGCGGCGCTGGAGGAAGCGCTGGCCTTCACGCAGACGCGGGCGCAGAAGGCGTTGGACGAAGCCCATGCGGCGGTCGCGCGCGAGGCGCAGGCACGCGCGGAGAGCGCGCAGGCCCACGCGACGGAGGCGGCGGCGCACGAAGCCACGCTGGGCCGGCTTGCCTACCGCGAGTCGGCGCGGGGCTGGTTGCGCTATCCCTTCTCTGCGGCGCGGCGACGTTTCGGAGAGCCGCGCTGATGGCCATCGTCGACATCGTCATCCCGATCCATGGCGGCCTGCCCGCCTTGCGCCGTTGCATCGACAGCCTGCATGCGGCGCGCTGCCGCGCAACGCACGAGCTGGTGCTGATCGACGATGCGTCGGCAGATCCGGCGATCGACGACTACCTGCGCGAACTCGAAGCGGGCGGACGCGCCACCGTCATCCGGCAGCCATCGCGGCAAGGGGTGGCGGCCGCCATCAACCGCGGTTTCGGCCTGCACCGCGACCGCGATGTGGTCGTGCTGCAATCGGATGCCGAAGTGGCCAACGACTGGCTCGACCGCCTCGCCCACCATGCCGCGGCGCGCGGGGTCGGCGTCATCGGCACCTTCACCAACAATGCCGGCGTGGCTACGTATCCGTTGCCGCGCAGTGCCAACCCGTTGCCGGCGGGCCAGACCGTGGCTTCGCTCGATGCGTTGTTGGCGCGCGCGAACAGCGGCCAGTCCGCGGGGTTGGCGGCCGTCGACGGGCCGTGTCTCGACATACGCCGCGTGT
>JANNNM010000939.1:0-1433 GCA_031398535.1 Betaproteobacteria bacterium
CGATGCGGGCCTCCGGCAGCAGCTTCGCCAACGTTTCGGCACGTGTGGCAATGGTATCCACTTCGTTGTGCAGGAAGTAGATCTGGCCACCACGCTTCAATTCGCGCAGCGCCGCCTCGCGCGCGATGCCGGGCGAATAGCTCGCCACAAACGTCTTGATCGCCAGCCGGCGCTGCGGCGCGGTGGCGATCACCGAAAAATCGCGGATGCCTTCGAGCGACATCGCCAGCGTGCGCGGAATGGGCGTGGCGGTGAGCGTCAATACGTCCACTTCGGCGCGCAGGCGCTTCAGCAGTTCCTTCTGCCGCACGCCGAAGCGATGTTCCTCGTCGATGATGACCAGGCCCAGGTTCTTGAACTTGACGTCGGGCTGCAGCAACTTGTGCGTGCCGATCACGAGATCGACCGTGCCCGCCGCGATACCTTCCACGGCCACCTTCGTTTCCTTGGCGGAGCGAAAGCGCGACAGCTCGGCGATGCGCACCGGCAGGTCGGAGAAGCGGTCGGAGAAGGTCTGGAAATGCTGCTCGGCCAGCAGCGTGGTGGGTACCAGCAGCGCCACCTGCTTGCCGTCGGCCAGCGCCACGTACGCCGCGCGCAATGCGACCTCCGTCTTGCCGAAGCCGACGTCGCCGCAGACCAGGCGATCCATCGGCTTGGCGGTGGTCATGTCCTTTACGACCGCTTCGATCGCCGCCGCCTGGTCGCCCGTTTCCTCGAAGCCGAAGCCCTCGGCGAACGCTTCGTAGTCGTGTGGCTTGAAGCCGAACGCGTAGCCGGTGCGCGCCGCGCGCTGCGCGTAGATGTTGAGGAGCTCAGCGGCGGTATCATGCGCCTGTTGCGCGGCTTTCTTCTTCGCCTTTTCCCATTGCCCGCTGCCCAGTTCGTGCAAGGGCGCGGCGTCGGGCGAGGCGCCGCTGTAGCGGCTGATCAGGTGCAGGTTCGAGACGGGGACATAAAGCTTGGCATCGTTCGCGTAGATCAATTGCAGGTATTCGTTGGCGCCGTCGCCCAGGTCGAGCGTGACCAGGCCAAGGTAGCGGCCGATGCCGTGCTGTTCGTGCACCACCGGATCGCCGATGCGGACCTCGGAGAGGTCGCGCACCATGGCGTCCACGTTCGAGCGGCGCGTGGCCTCGCGCGCGCTGCGGCGCACGACGCCCGCGTACAGCTCGGCCTCGGTGACGAAGGCCAGCTTGCCGCCCGGCCAGTCGAACCCCGACGCCAGCGGTGCCGCCGTCAACAGCAGCCGACCGCTTGACGCGAGAATGTCGGCGAAGGACTCCACCAGCGCGGGCATCACGCCGTATTCCGCGAAGTACTGCTGCATCGTCTCGCGGCGCCCCGGGCTTTCCGCGACGATGACGACGCGCGCCTTCGTGGCCGCCAGATGGCGCTTCAACAGCGCCAGCGGATCGGGCGCGCGGCGATCC
>JANNNM010000043.1:0-10099 GCA_031398535.1 Betaproteobacteria bacterium
TGCGCCACGACTCGGGCGATCCTTTCGAGTGGGGCGAGAAGATGATCGCGCACTACCAGAAGATGCGGATCGATCCGCGCACGAAGACATTGGTCTTTTCCGACGGCCTCAACATGCCGGTGGCCATCCGCCTGTATGAACACTTCAAGGGGCGCGCGCAAACGTCCTTCGGCATCGGCACGAACCTCACCAACGATCTCGGCTACGAGCCGCTGCAGATCGTCATCAAGATGACCCGCTGCAACGGCCAGCCGGTGGCCAAGATCAGCGACGAGCCCAGCAAGACGATGGACTACGACCCGTCCTACGTGAAGTACCTGCGCGAGGTGTTCCAGGTGCCGGAACTGCCGGTGCCGGTGTAGAGTAAGTGGATGGCAACTCCGCTGCCCGGCAACAAGATCCCCACCGCTGGCGTCGCGACGCCGGTCTCCACCGCGCCGCCCCCGAAGCAGCCCGATCGCCGGCTGCGCCTCGAGGACATCCTGAAGCTGATGGTCGCCGACGGCCTCGTTCCGGCCGCCGACACCGAGAACATGCTGCGGGTGCGGACCAAGCAGTACGACCATCCGCTCGAAACCATCGCCGCGATGCGCTGGAAGTCGGCCAAGCCGCCGCACAAGTTGATGACGCTCGACTGGATCGTCGAGTGGCTGGCCGCCAAGCTCAAGATTCCCTACCTGCACATCGATCCGCTGAAGGTCGACTTGGGCGCGGTCACCGCCGTCGTGTCCAACGCGTACGCCGAGCGCTTCCGCATCCTGCCGGTGGCCGTGGACCGGCTGACGCTGACGGTGGCCACGTCCGAGCCCTTCGTGCGGGCCTGGGCCGACGATCTCGAGTCGATGCTGAAGCTCGACGTCAAGTTCGTGTTTGCCAGCCCGGTGGAAATCCGGCGCTACCTGGGCGAGTTCTACAACCTCGCGCGCTCGATGAAGCGCGCAGGCGAGAACTCGAAGGGCGAACTCACGCTGCGCAACTTCGAGCAGCTGGTGGAGCTGGGCAAGGCCGGCAACCTCGACGCCAACGACCAGCACGTCGTCCACATCGTCGACTGGCTGTGGCAGTACGCATTCGAGCAGCGCGCCTCCGACATCCACATCGAGCCCCGCCGCGACGTGGGCCTCGTGCGCTTCCGCATCGACGGCGTGTTGCACCAGGTGTATGCCATTCCGCAGCCGGTGCTCATCGCGATGACGTCGCGGATCAAGCTGCTGGCGCGGATGGAGATCGTCGAGAAGCGCCGCCCGCAGGACGGCCGCATCAAGACGCTGGCGCCGGACGGCGGCGAAGTCGAACTGCGGATCTCGACGATGCCCACCGCGTTCGGCGAAAAGCTCGTCATGCGGATCTTCACGCCCGAAGTATTGGTGCGCGACTGGGCCGATCTCGGCTTCATGCCGGACGACCGCGTGCGCTGGGAGAAGATGATCAAGGAGCCGCACGGCGTGATCATGGTCACCGGCCCCACCGGCTCGGGCAAGACCACCACGCTCTATTCGTCGCTCAAGTTGCTGGCGCAGCCGGAGGTCAACGTCTGCACGATCGAAGACCCGATCGAGATGATCGAACCGCTCTTCAACCAGATGCAGGTCACGCCCAACATCGGCGTCGACTTCGCCAGCGGTGTGCGCACGTTGCTGCGGCAGGACCCCGACATCATCATGGTGGGCGAGGTCCGCGACCGCGACACGGCCGACATGGCGGTGCAGGCGGCGCTCACCGGCCACCTTGTGCTGTCGTCGCTGCATACCAACGATGCACCCACCGCCGTCACGCGGCTGCTCGATCTTGGCGTGCCGCCGTACCTGCTGTCGTCCACGCTGCTGGGCGTGATGGCGCAGCGGCTGGTGCGCACGTTATGCCCGCACTGCAAGGCGCCGGGCGAGCCGCCGGACGACGAAACCTGGCGCGCCATCACGTCACCGTGGCGCGGCGAGAAGCCCGCCAGCGTGATGCAGCCGGTGGGTTGCGTCGAATGCCGGATGTCGGGCTACCTGGGCCGCATCGGGCTCTACGAGATCATGGTGATGACGCCTTCGCTGCGGCGGCTGATCACGCGCGACGCCGACGATCGCGCGATCCGCGAGCAGGCGTACAAGGAAGGCATGAAGCCGCTGCGCGTTTCCGGCGCGATGAAAGTCGCGGCGGGCGTCACGACCGCCGATGAAATCGTCAAGGTCGCGCCGCTGGCTTGAGGCCGTTGCTGCGGTATCGTGTGCAGGGCTCAGGCCGCGACGAACTTGATCGCGACCCCGTTGTTGCAGTAGCGCTGGCCGGTTGGCTGCGGGCCGTCCGGAAACACGTGGCCCTGATGCCCGCCGCAGCGGCGGCAGTGGTACTCCGTGCGCGGCACGATCATCTTGTAGTCGACTTTGGTGGCGACATTGCCGGGAATGGCGGCGTAGAAGCTGGGCCACCCGGTGCCGCTGTCGTACTTGGTGTCGGAATTGAAGAGCGGCAGGTCGCAGCCGACGCAGAGGTAGGTGCCCTTGCGCTTCTCGTTGTTGAGCGGGCTGGTGAACGCGCGCTCCGTGCCTTCCTCGCGGAGGATGTAGAACTGCTCCTTGGTGAGGACCTTGCGCCATTCCGCTTCCGTCTTGACGACCTTGTCCGGGCCGGCCTGCGCGAACGCCGGCGAGAAGGCGGGGAGGGCGGCCGCGCCGGCCAGGGCAGCGGTACCGTGCAGCAGGAAGTGTCGGCGGTTCATGGCGATTTCGAGTGGTTGGGCGACGTTAGGTTCCATTGTGTCGCAGCGGGGTCCTGGAACTTTACAGCGTGGACCCATTATGCCCGCCCGGGTGGCGCGCGATGCCGGGGGGCGTATACTTTTGCCGATGGGCAAAGCGTGCATCCGCTGGACAGCCATTCTCGTGCTGGCGCTCACTTCCATGGCGGCCAGCGCGACGGTGTGCGCGACGCTTTGTGCCCCGCAACACGGTGTGCCGGCGTCCATGGCGATGGCCGATTGCGACGACATGGCCATGCCGGCCGACTGCCCGTTGGCGCAGCTCTGTGAGTTTGCCGCCATTCCGGCAGTGCTGGATGCCGTCAGCACGCCGGACGTTGCCTCTCCGGGCTATGTCGCTCCGCTGACGCCGCCTCGCTTCTACCAAAGCGACGCCGAGCCGCCGGTCAAACCCCCCGCTATCTGATCCCGTCGTTGTAACAAGGCGCCGGCTGTGCCGACAGGGGGGCAGCCGCATCGCGGCACGCGCGTCCCATGACGTCTGCTGCGCAGTTGACGGGAGATTCATCATGTTCCGACTACGAAGGTATGGCGCGTTGGCGGTCGCCTGCGCGTGGTCCCTGGTCGCCACCGGCGCGCCGATGGGCTATCAGGGCAGCACGATGGCGATGGGCGACTTCAGCACCACCTGGCGCGAGCTATCGGTGAACTATGCGATGACGTCCAGGGACGCCTTCGGTGCCGACTACACGTTCATGCGCGCCGATGACGGTTCCACGACGCGCGAGATCGCCGAGGCGAACTACACCCGCCTGCTCTACCGGGCGAATCTGCCGGAGGCGCAGGCCAACCTGTGGCTGATTGTCGGCCTGGGCGCGATACGCGGCACCGGCATTGCCGGCGAGGAAGTCGTCGCGACACCGGGGCTGCAGGTCGACTACGAGACGACGCGGGTCTACCTGTCGGCTCTCGGCCGGCTGTATCGGGCTTCCGGCGTCAACAACGACTATGGCGCCGTTCGCGCCGGATTTTCGTTCTACGAGGCCGAGTACGACGAATTGCAGCCCTGGTTCATCGTCGAGGCCCGGCGGATGCGTGGTCTCTCGGACGGGGTCGAAGTCACGCCGATGCTGCGCGTGATCACGCGCAACTATTTCATCGAGGCAGGCGTCAACAACATGCGCCAGGCCCGATTCAACTTCATGTACATCTTCTAGGAGTATTCGCCATGAACCGATTTGCCATGATCGTGCTTGCCGCTTTCGTCACATTGTCCGTCCCGGCGTTCGCCGTGGAGAGCGTCAAGGCCAAAGTCAATGGAATGGTGTGCGCGTTCTGCGCGCAGGGGATCGAGGCCAAGCTGCGTGAATTGCCGCAAACACAGGACGTCTATGTCAATCTGGGGCAGAAGATCGTCGCGGTGCAGTTGAAGGACGGTACGACGCTCTCGCCCGATGTCGTGCGCGAGTTGGTGAAGGAGGCTGGCTATGAAGTTGCCGCGATCGAAACCGTGAACAAGACCACGGTGCAGATCAAGGCGGAGACGGCGAAGAAATGACGGAAGCCAACGACGGCGTGCGCGGTGCCGCGATTGCCGGCTATGCAAGCCTCGTCACCAGCGCCGGCACGCTTGTCTGCTGCACGTTGCCGGCGCTGCTGGTCGCCGTGGGCGCGGGGGCCGTCCTGGCCTCCGCGGTCACGGCGTTTCCGGCGCTGGTCTGGCTGTCGGAATACAAGGAGCTTGTGTTCGGTGTGGCGGGAGCGATGCTGGCAGTAGCCGGCGTGCTGCAATGGCGCGCGCGCCGCACGCCCTGTCCGATCGATCCGGTGCTGGCGGCAGCGTGCGGGCGTACGCGGCGCGTGTCGATCGCCGTATACGCAGTTTCGGTTGCCCTATTCGCGATCGGCGCGCTGTTCGCGTTGGTGCTGCCCTGGTTCCTGTCGCAGTAACGCATGCTGCACGTTGCCGGCATTCCTGGCCGCACGTCGCCGTGCGGCTTGGTCCATTCCCAATCGACTGCCGTTGCGGTCTACGGAAACTTCGCCGGTGACGAAAAAGGCTTGCTGGCGTCGACCACGAACATGACCAACGCGTTGAGATCGCTGGTGCCGGCGCTGAACACTTCCATCGACATGTCGGCGCCGTGTCCGTTCATGATCGTGCCGGCGTCTGCCAGCGTCACCCCGTGCGGTGTCTTCTGGCCCAGTCGGCCGGTCAGTACATAGAATGCCTCGGAGCCAGGGTGTGTATGCACGGCCGTCCTGGACCCCGGGGGGCCCCCCGAGTGGTTGATGCGCAACAGGTACTCGGACGCGGTGATCGGTGGCACCGGACCAACTTCGGCCACCTTGATGGCGCCTGGCGTCGATCCGTCCCTGGGCCCGAGCGTGAAGAGCCACGCCTTGCCGGCTACCTCGACAGCCAGCGATGTCGGGCCGGTGGCTGCCTGCGCCTGCGCAAGGGTCGGGAAATTCTCGACCCGCCAGTACAGCGTTCCTGAGGGCAGCTGCTGGAGTTTCTTCTCGGCAACGGGCTTGACGAAGAAATCCTGTTGCGCCGAGGCGGTCGCCGGCAAGAGTCCCAGCCCGAACAGCAGCGACATGGTCAGTACGAGCAGCATTCGTTGCATCGCAATTCTCCTCCGGCTTGCGTGCCCACGACGGTGAGCGCTGGCGCAGCGGGTGCATCATTACCGGTTCCAGTTGCGGTGAATCGCCCGATGAAACGGTTAAGCTTTTCCTAAGAAAAGATTTGTCTTGCGAAATGAATGGGTTGCGTCACTCCATCCGGGAGCTGCAAAGTGCCTTACACGACACATGCTGCCGATTCGACCGGACGGCGCCTGCGCCAGATCGGCGACTGGTGGGTCGATGCAGCGGCCAACGAGATCGGTCGCGCCGGCCAGACCGTGCGGATCGAGCCGAAGGCAATGCAGGTGCTGCTTGCGCTCGCCGCACGTCCCGGCGAAGTCGTCAGCCGCGACGAGCTGCTGTCGGGGGTGTGGCCCGGCGTGGTGGTCGGCGACGAGGCGCTGACCCAGACGATCATCAAGTTGCGCCGGGCGCTTGGCGACAATCCGCGGGCACCGTCCTACATCGAGACGATTTCAAAGGGCGGCTACCGGCTGGTTGCGCCGGTAGGGGTAGAAGCCATGGCGTCCGATGGCACGCCGGCACGCGTGCGCCGTCGACGGCGGTCACGCTCGCACCCCTTCGGCGCAGGGACCGCGCTGGTCGCCGGCGTCGTGCTCGTTGTCACACTCATGGCGTCCTGGTGGTTCCTGATGTCATCGCAGCCGACGCTGAACGCCGCCGTGGCCGACGCCACGGGCGCGCGGCAGTCGGCTGTTCTGACGGTCATGGTCCTGCCGTTCGAATCGCTGGGGTCGGACGGCGATCAGGCATATTTGGCACGCGGCATCAGCAACGACCTCGTCGCCGACCTCTCCAAACTTCCGGGGCTGCGCCTGATCAGGGCCTCCACCGAAATCGCCAATTCTCAGGCCGGTCGCGGTGCCCAGTATCTGGTGGGGGGCAGCGTCCAGCGGGATTCGGGCCTGCTGCGGGTCAACATCCATCTTGTCGATACCGGGACCAACCAGCAGTTGTGGTCCGAGCGATTTGAGCGACCCTTTGGCGACCTCTTCGCACTGCAGGACGATATTGTCCGCCAGTTGGCGGCCGTGCTTCCCGGCAAGCTGGCCGACACGGCGCGGCAGAAGCTGGCCAATCGCTACACGCGCAGCCTGCCGGCGTATGACTATTTCCTGCGTGCGCAGGCACTCTTCCTGGTGCGTCAGGCCGCAGTAAACGAGGAGGCACGCGATCTTTACCTGAAGGCACTTGCGGAGGACCCGAAGTTCGCGCGCGCCTATGCCGGACTGGCGATGACGTATGCGATGGAAAACAGGCTGCAGGCCCCCGCTGTGTCGTCAGTGGCATTGGCTCGGGCCTTTGAACTGGCCGAGTCCGCCCGGCAGATCGATCCCGACATTCCGGAAGTGTATTGGGCCCTCGCGTTCGTCCACGTGCAAAGCCGTCGCCATCAGCAGGCGATCGAAAACCTGGAACGCGCGATCGAGCTGAATCCATCCTTCGCGGATGCCTATGCCTTCATGGGCGGCGTGTACAACTATGCCGGCGAGTCCTCCAAGGCGATCCCGATGGTCCGCACGGCGATGCGGCTCAACCCCGAAGGCGGCTACCTGTACTACCAGATCCTCGGCCGGTCGTATTTCTTCGAGAACGACATCGAGCAGGCGCTGATCAACCTGCGCGAGGCCGCTGCGCGCAATCCGGTCGATCTCGAAACGCGCGTTTACTTGGCCGCTGCCCTGGTGGCCTCCGGAGATCGCGCGGCGGCCGACTGGGTAGGCACGGAAATCCGGTCCCTGGACAGCAGCTTTTCGACGCGCCGGTGGCTGGAGACCTATCCGCTGACGAGTCCGCCGTATCGGGAGCGGTTGCTGGAGCTGATGCAGCGGGTAGGGTTGTAGGTGCCAGGTGCGAGTGGCGGAACCTGCATTCAGCCCATATCCTTGGCGGAGGCGGTGAGATTCGAACTCACGGAAGGGTTGCCCCTTCGCGGGTTTTCAAGACCCGTGCCTTAAACCGCTCGGCCACGCCTCCTAGGGGGGGCTGGGTGGCGCCCAAGGGCTTGATTCCACGCCAGACGGGGGCATATTAGCAGTTGAGGATTTCCTTGGCTGGACAAGGGTGTACAGGATTGAAACCTACAGCCATTCTGCTAGTCTTAGTAGTTGATGGCCCGTCAGGGCCTACTTGGAGGCACCATGGAACGCAAATTTGAACCCGTGATGTCGGGTGGCCAGCAACGCCCCGCCACCGGTTTCCCCGACCGCGTCGTCGACGTCGGCCCGGACCGTTCGTCCACCGACAGCGCCACCGTCCTGCGCAACACGTATTGGCTGCTCGCGCTCACGATGCTGCCGACCATTGTCGGCGCCTTTGTCGGCATGCAGTTCAATTTCATCGGCCTGTTCAAGGCGGCGCCGATCATGACGCCGCTGTTGATGTTCGCTGCAATGATCGGATCGCTGTTCGTCGTCACCAAGCTGCGTAACAGCGGCTGGGGCGTGGTCGCGCTCTTCGGCTTCACGTTCGTCGCGGGGCTGATGTTGACGCCGTTGTTGACAGTGGCCGGTGGCTTGCGCAACGGCGGGCAACTGGTGGGCCTGGCCGGGGGCATGACGGCCACGATCTTCTTCGCGCTGGCCACGGTGGCTACGGTGACCAAGAAGGATTTTTCCTTCATGGGCAAGTTCCTGTTCATCGGCGTCATCCTGCTGATCGTCGCGTCCATCGCGAACCTGTTCTTCCAGGTGCCGGCGCTGTCGGTGGCGTTGTCGGGCATCGCCGTGCTGATCTTCTCGGCGTACATCCTGTACGACGTCAGCCGGATCGTGAATGGCGGCGAGACGAACTACATCATGGCCACGATGGGGCTCTACCTCAACGTGTACAACATCTTCACCAGCCTGCTCAACATCCTGATGTTCTTCTCGGGGCAGCGCGAATAACCAAGCACCAATGGTTGTGAAAAGGGGCGCCTGCAAGGGCGCCCCTTTTTTTGTCCGGGCGCCGCCGCACCTACTCGAATACGGCGATCGACTCGACGTGCGCCGTGTGCGGAAACATGTTGACGACGCCGGCAGCCGTGAGGCGATAGCCGCGCTCGTGCACCAGCACTGACGCATCGCGGGCCAGCGTGCCCGGCGCGCAGGAGACATAAACGATCCGCGACAACCCGCCGGCATCCTCGCGCGCCGGCAGCGACTTGACGAGTTCGATGGCGCCGTCGCGCGGCGGGTCGATCAGCACGCGGTTGAGCGGCCCCAGTGCCGCCACCGTGTCCGGCGTGGCGGCAAAAAGGTTGGCGGCGATGAACTGGGTCCGGTCAGCGAGGCCATTGCGGGCCGCGGCCTCGCCGGCGCGCTTCACCAGCGAGGCGGCACCTTCCACGCCGATGGCAAAGGCGCCGCTGCGCGCGATGGGCAGCGTGAAGTTGCCCAGGCCACAGAAAAAATCCGCGATGCGCTCGCCCGGCTGTGTCGCCTACTGCTTCTGCGCGCGGCGGACCAGCACGCGGTTGATGCCTGCGTTGACCTGCGTGAAGTCGCCGGGGCCGAAGGGCATCTCGATGTCGAACTCCGGCAGCGTGTAGGCCAGCGTGGATTGGGGCGGGTAGAACGGGATCACGGTGGCCGGCCCGCCGGTCTGCGTCCACAGTTCAACCTGGTGTGCATCGGCAAAGGCCTTGAGGCCGGCTTCGTCGTCGCCGGTCAGCGGCGCCTGATTCCGCAGCAGCAGGATTTGGACGAGCGCGCCGTCGCGCTCGGCGACGACGACCTCGATCTGCGGCAGCCGGTCGCGGATCGATAGCGCGCCGATCACGTGGCGTAGCACCGGCAGCAGGTCGGAGATCTTGCGCGGCAGCACTTCGCATTGGGTCATGTCGGCGACGAAGCTCGACTTGCGCTCGTGGAAGCCGACCAGCATGCCGCCTTTCTTCGCCACGTGGCGCACCGACAGGCGGGCGCGATAGCGGTAGCCCCACGCGGGGCCTTCGATCGGCGGCAGCATCCGTTCCGGGCGCACGCGACCGATGCGCGACAGCGCGTCTTCCAGCGCGCGCTGCTTGGCGGCAATCTGCAACGACGGATGCGCATGCTGCAGCGTGCAGCCGCCGCAGACACCGAAGTGCGGACAGCGCGGCGCGACGCGGCCGGCGTTGGCCTGCAGGATGCGCTCCACGCGCGCGATCGCGTAGCTGCCCTTCTCGCGGATCGTGACGGCGGTGACGTGCTCCCCCGGCAATGCGCCTTCGACGAAGATGGCCTTGCCGTCGACGCGCGCGACGCCGCGGCCCTCCTGGTCGAGGGATTCGATGTGCAGGTCGAGCGGAGGGGACGAGCTGGAGGCGGACGGGGCGCGCATGCGGAGGCTGCGCATCAACTGCGCGCGATTTCAGTGAGCCGTCCATTGTACCGGCGCAGCGGACGCCGACCCGGCGCTCCGGTAAAATTGGACGATGAAGCTGCTGGCCTTCGACACGTCCACGCGCTGGCTCACGGTCGGTTGCGGCGATGGCACGTCCTTCGTCGCGCGCGCGGAGGACGTCGGCAACCGGCACTCGGAACGGCTGCTGCCGCTGATCCACACCTTGCTCGCCGAGGCCGGGTTCACGCTGCGCACGCTCGACGGCATTGCCTTCGGCGCGGGTCCGGGTGCCTTCACCGGCGTGCGCATCGCCTGTGGCGTGGCGCAGGGCCTCGGGCTGGGCGCCAATCGGCCGCTGCTGCCCGTGTGCACGCTCGAGGCCATCGCGCAATCGGCCTGGCACGATCATGGCGCCACAACGGTGCTGGCCTGCCTCGATGCGCGGATGCGCGA